>JAYSSX010000234.1:0-2798 GCA_043720315.1 Pseudobdellovibrionaceae bacterium
GTTCACTTTCGGCATTTAATTGGTGGATTCCATATTTTAGGGACTCGGCAATTTCAGATTTCGTTTTACCAACACCACTGAAAATAATTTGATCAGGTCTAAATCCCGCTTCCAACGCTCGCTTGACTTCACCCAAGGAAACGACATCTACATTGCATCTCGAATTTTTAACTACTTTTAAGATTTCTAAATTAGCGTTTGCTTTGACCGCGTAAAATAATTTGACTCCCGATAGGGCCTCTGACATTTGTTCAATGCGGCGACGGACAATTCGTCGACTGTAGACGTAAACGGGCCCGCGATAAGGCTGTAAAAGCGGCAACAATGAGGCTTCATCAAACTGCAACTGATTGTTAATGTACTTAAGATAAGACATATCGATTTTATACTTTTATATATTAATTTAAACCAGCTAAAAAACGGTTGAGTACGGACTTTTTTTTCTACATACTTTTAAAGAGGTAAAAATGTATAAAAAACTGATTCTAATGATAGGACTATCGACATCTCTTTTTCTGCTCTCTTCTTGCGCGTCGAAACCGACGCAGGAAAGAACACAGCCACCCGTGCAGTCGACACCGGCACCTATCGAAGTCAGCAATATTTCGATCACGCCCACCGTTTCAAAAATGCCAGGAAATGCAGCTCCCCATTTAGCACCTACGAACACTGTCGGCGAAAAAGAGGCCTCAGAAATCAAAATTGAACTACGGCCAAAAGATGAGAAGACCGCAAGCAACCAGGCTATCGCTGCCGATCCTGCCATCGATAATTTAGCCCAAAAGGTCAACGATAAAGCCAATATTTCCAAGCCAACTGGAGTAGAACCCGAGCAAGCACTGAAGTGGCTCAAAAATGGAAATACCCGTTTTTTAAAAGGTTATCTGCGCAAAGATGGCGTTAGCAAAAAGGACATTGCTCGGCTAACCGGCGGTCAAACTCCGCATTCAATTGTCCTTGCTTGTTCGGATTCTCGTGTCCCACCCGAAATTATCTTTGATCAAAAGCTGGGAGAGCTGTACGTCGTTCGCACTGTAGGTGAGTCATTGGATTCAGCCGTAATCGCTAGCGTTGAATACGCAGTAGATTATTTAGGGGCACGAAATATCGTCGTCCTCGGCCACAGCCAATGCGGAGCTGTTAAGGCCGCCTTGTCTTCAATTAAAAAACAAAGTTCGGGTTCAGCGCACTTAGATCATTTAGTGGCTGACTTGCATCCACATCTGACTGCGTTCTCTGACAAAGAATATTCACGAAATTTTGTTGGAGAGAGCTGGGCTAATGCCAGAGGCGTTGCGAAAGACCTGAATTCAAGGTCGACGATCATCGGTGAAAGGGTTCGCTCTGGTGAGGTCAAAATCACTTCCGCGATGTATATACTGGATCAAGGTACCGTAGAATTTGAATAGAATTATTCTCAAACTGAGAATTAAATATCTTGCTAACTGAATAGAGTCTTTTCATTGTAAAAAAGCTGATCTTTGTAATGTACTATATTACAATAAACCTGGCACCTATTCTGCATTTTAAATGGATGTAAACTGCAATAGCACCTATTCTTATTTCGGGACGTGAAGGGACATATGCTGCGAAAAAATATAAATATTTTATATGTCGTTTTGTTTGCAATTCTCAATATCACTTTTTTTCAAAACTGTTCTAATTTTAAAAATGCTTCTGACCCTTCAAATTCAGGTGATGGAACCATTCCAACCAGTTTTGACGGATATACTTACGTTAGCGGTTCCGTCCTGGAAAGCACAGCTATGGCTATTCTCAGCCAGAAGTGTATACAATGTCACGGAGCCGGCGGAGCTGGTGGTTTCTCTAGTTTTGATAAAATTGATTTCATGGTCGCAGCTGGTTACGTTCTACCCTCTAATGACTTGGGATCCCCTATTTACGATGCCATCTTAAAAAAGAGAATGCCAGAAGCTGCTCCCTTATCAACTGCCGAGATTAAAACAATTAGTGACTGGATTTTGCAATTAAAACCGATTCCGACTAAAATAACTGGCGGAGGCGGATCAGGAACGCCGACTCCTGTAGCTACTATTTTTCCTAGCCCAACTCCTTTGGTTGATGTCACGTTTGTCACTAACTCGGCATTGGAAAAACAGGGAATCAGTTTAATCACCCAAAAATGCAACAACTGTCACGCACTGAATATCAGAGCCGGAAATGTTTATGACGTGACCAATATTGATTATATGATTGTTAAAGGAATGTTACACCCTGGGTTTGCTGACAACTCCCCTCTTTTCTCATCAGTTGTTGCCGGTCGAATGCCATTATCTAGCTACTTTAGCGCCACGCAAATGCAAACAATGCGCAACTGGATCAACGGAATGCAAATGGTCGCAGCCCCAGGCCACATTGTTCCAGTTCCAACCCCTATGGAGGCCATTGAAGCCACATACAAAAGTTTATCTGAACACGTCCTACTTCCCAAGTGCGCCTATTGCCACGGATCCAAGTCAGCCGCTAGAAATCTACGTTTCGATAGCTATAACGCAACTAGGGTTTCTGTCGTAGCTGGTAGACCGATGGAGAGTGCTCTTTACCGTGCCTGTGCCGGAGGCGGAATGCCTCAGCCACCTAGTAAAATGGATGCCAATGAATTAAATATTATGAAACAATGGATCGAAGAAGGCGCATTAAATAATTAGTCTGAATTTACTCTTCGGGAACAATAGGTCATAATTCTTCCTAGGGACTAACCGAGGGGCGAATTTGAAGTTAATAGTGTTATCTTTCTTTTTGTCGTTTTCAATCAATAGCTTTGCCGTCCTCTCAAA
>JAYSSX010000235.1:0-2403 GCA_043720315.1 Pseudobdellovibrionaceae bacterium
TCAACTATGTCGGAATTCATTAAGTCAAATCCATGTCAGTTTGATCGATTCTACTCGGGTGAAACTTCTGCACATAGCTCCTGCGGTAATCTTTTGTTAAAAGAGATAATGGCCGATAAATCATTAGCTATGGGGAGTGACGAATTTAAGTCAGCACTTGATAACAAAAAAAGATCTGGTGTTGGTGATGCTGAAGAGTTAGTAAGCAAAGAAGGTACCCGATGTGGAGTCACTGCAACCATGCGAGGTGACAAAGTAACCGTCACTCAAGGTACCAAATAATAATTTCCTAGCGAAAATGTTTAGAATTCGTTTCTTATGACTTAATAAAATAAATCTTCTCCTAGCTTCTTTAAAATGAGCTGGCATTTAAATTTGCTGAATTCTTTGTCCGTATCGATATGTAATATAAATTTATCTCCAAGTACATTGTATCGTATTTCTGAATCAGTCATCATACTTTCTAAAAGTGATAAGCTTTGAGGGAAAGGCTTTCTTTCTTCAATTGAAATAATATCCGATACACGAATTCCTTTTTCTCTGATGAATTCATAGAGCTTCGGGCGTTTTATTAGGTATGATATTTTTGAGTTATATTTTAGGTTCATTTGATAGTCCTTTCTCTTTCAAAAAAGCAATTGCTTTTGTTTAAGATTTACATATTATTTACATATTGTAAATAATTATTTGTTTGTGTTGGTATTTAACATAATGTGGGTTCTTCCAAAATGAATTTGAGTTTGAATAGGGGTGGGTTTCTAGTTATTTTGAATTCAAAATTATTTAATGAATTTGACAGTTAGAATTTAAAATCAGGACCAAGAGGTGTTTTCTTTGGTATATACCACAATATGGTTGATATGAGTCATAATATGGTAGATAGTGTTTTCATGTTAGAAGGAATATTTGGCAATAAGACTGCAGAAAAAATTTTACTCCACATCTTTCATTATGGAGAATCACATGCTTCATCAATTGCCAGCGATTTTGATGTTGCACTCAATCCAATCAGACAGCAGCTTTACCGTTTCGAATTAGCAGGAGTGCTGGTTTCAAAGCAAATCGGAAGAGCCAGAGTTTACTCCTTTAATCCAAAGTCACCATTAACAAAACCTACTAAAGAATTAGTTGCGTTAGCCTATGAAAGTATTTCTTTGCCAGAAAGACAAAAGCTATTTCATGCTCGTCGTAGGCCAAGAAGAAAAGGTAAGCCGATATTGTGAAAGAACCAAATTGGGAAAACTGCACAGAAGAGGAAGTCTGGAAATTTGTTGCATGGAAATTGGCACTTGAAGGAATAGAAACAATATTAGTAGGTGGGGCCGTGGCCGCTATTTATTCAGATGGAATTTATAAATCTGGAGATCTTGATTTAGTCTTGAAAACATATGTGGATGGTAAGTTAACTCCGGTAATGGAGTCTATCGGTTTCTCTAAAGGTTCTGGTCGCCACTATACCCATCCTAAGTGTGATAAATTCATTGAATTTATGTATGGCCCTGCTGGCATCGGTGATGATGTAAATATTAAACCAGATATAGTTCGAGTCGGCGGAAAGAAGTTATATATCTACTCGCCCACGGATTGTATAAGAGATCGGCTTGCTTCATATATTCACTTCAAAGCTAGAGAATGTCTAGATCAAGCCGTGCTGGTTGCGAAGCGGCTTCCTTACAATCAACAAAAAGTAAAAGACTGGTGTTCGTCGGAAGGTGCACCGCAGGCCTTTGAAGAACTATTGATGAAAATAAAAGGCACTTAATGTTGGTATTTGAAATTTATTTTTCGTTCTGTATGCATCTAAGAAAATTCCCGCAATGTTACTTTAATGCAATTTGGATGGTGACCAATCGTACTTGAATCTGATACTATTTCCCTATGCCAAATGATCTTCAAAAAAATATTCAGAACTATCAAGATTTCTTCGAGGAAATTACTGGGATATTGTCAAAGAAGCCGTGGTTTAAAAAAGAAAAATGGATCGCTCAGTCGCACCTTTTTGAAATGAATGGTAAGAAAGAAGCTGTTTCCTATCATTTATTTAAAAAATCATGGTTCAATGATGATCGGCAAGGTATTCATTTTGAAACTGCCAGAGATTTAAGGTCAGGAAAAGATAAAGAGTTGATAATGACTCTGCATCTGCTTCATATGAAAACAATTCCTGGAACTAAACTCAAAAGAGAAGCGATTTCTAAGCCATTTATTGATCGAAACGAAAAGACATTAAAGTCTTGGAAGGGTTACAAATTTCGTAGCGGGAAATATGGAACTCAGTATTTTTCAAAAGCATTTAAAACATCAGAAAAAGAGTTGCATCGGTTAGCTGCTGAGGAATTTGAGAAGCTTTGCACCGTCTTAGGGCCGGAAATTGATAAAGTCTTGAAGGAAGTTTTGTAAGGA
>JAYSSX010000236.1:0-7134 GCA_043720315.1 Pseudobdellovibrionaceae bacterium
GGCGGCGAACCTCTGCCGTCATTTTGATGGCACGAAGCACAACTTCGGGTATTAAATAAGGGACCTAATCCTTGAAGCTTTTCCACCGAAGAAGGGAAACTGACCCAATTGGTTCGAAATAAACTATTTCCAATTATAAATTGCGTGTGTTGATCGTCGTTAATCCCTCGAAATGGCAAACTGAAAGCTTGTGTAGAACGATTGCGTATCGAACCCGTCCCCCCTGGATGCAAAGGGTCTCCATGGCGACGAGCTGAATGTTCCGCATTTGCGAAACTAACTGTCAACAGCATCAAAGAAAAAATAAAAAATTTATTGTAGAACTGTTTATTGTACATTCAACTCCAAACCAAAACTTTTAGCGATCTCTGAAAGGAGACGAGCCTGAGATTGAAGGCCTTTAATCAAGCTCTGCAATTGATTTTTAACTTTAACGTCTTTGCTGATGACCAATCGATCAAAAGTCATGGGTAGATTATCAAAAATCTTTTGATTTCTTGCCACAACATCTTCATAGGTGGTTACTTTGCTCTCGATTGCCGATTTTAATTTTGAATCATGCATAGCTGACATAATAAATACGTCCCGGATCCCACCTTTATGCCAAACTTCGTCGATCCCTAAGAGATTTGCCTTTAAATCGTGTAAAGAAAAATCAGAAAAGCAGTCTTGTTCGTTTTCTTGATCTTTTTTGGCAACGGCCACAGTCATTCTTTCTCCGGACATTTCATCAAAAGCCAAAGTACTAAGTCCTATCAAAATATTCTGAATCATATGGTCAGGTTTGGTTGACAACATTACTTTTAAATATTTTTCGCCTCTCCATGCTTCAGTAACGTATTCTAAATCTTGAACCAGCATTTCAGAAACGATGGCAAGATACTGTCCCCTACGATCTGCATTTTTACCTTGTCCTGTTATATAATCGGAATAAGAGCGTTGACCTGGACCATTGGCATCCAAATCTTGACCCCAAAGAAGGAATTCTACGGCATGATAGCCAACGGCGATATTAGTCTCCCCGTTTTTCTCATTTAAACTGCGAATACTTTCCCGAGTTATTTTTGGATAAACCTTAAGATTGTTGATAATTCCTGAATCGGAATTTCCTTTAACATAGTCAATATAGGATTCGTCCATAGGCCACGCATTTATAAAACCTTCAGGTCCTTTATCAGCTTCGTCGATGGGGCCACCATAGAAACGGTAGGATTCTGTTTTAGAGTAATTTAGCCTTGCCTGCTTCCAAGCGCTACGGGCCGTTTCTAGCGCAGCATCCGAAGGTTTAGCAACAAGGTCATCTACGGACTTTTTTAAGTCTTTGGCCGCAGCCAAGGTCTTTTCGTAATTTTCTAAAACTAAGGCATTGTACTGGCGAATGGACTTCTCAACCTGGCTTATGTCCAAAGTCGGGGCAGCTTTAGACGGCATTTTAGGCGCAGCCTTTTCTGCTGAAAAAACTGTGGAACAACAAAGTAGATGAACAGAAAACAGGGCTAACAGAGTAATTTTAATTTTCTTAAACATTTCATTTCCTTTTGGTCAATGCACTATAGGAATGATTTATTCGTAGGAAGGCCCACCGTCATCTAATTAATAACTCTTCTCAGTTGTTGAAAGCCTATTGATAAAGCTATAGCGCAGTGAATGGCCCTAAGACCGTTTCCTCTCGTTAAAAAATCTGTATAAAATTATGATCCTAATAGATTGACATAAGTTCGCGAATTTATATAAATAATCTGCATGAAAATACTCAATTATTTCTTGATGTTAGCAACATCCCTCTTTACTTGTTTTTCACTGACTCAATGTGCGTCTTCCAGCGAAGGCGGAGCGATTGGAGTGGATCGCAAACAATTATTGTTAGTTCCATCCTCTGAGATTGAAGCGGCTTCTGCACAAAGTTACGAACAAGTAAAAACCGAATCTAAGCAGGCCGGCGTCTTAGATACCAGCCCTCAAGCCACTCGTCGAGTCCAATCTATTATGCAAAGATTGGTTCCTCACACAACTATCTTTCGCAAAGAAGCGGGCGATTGGAAATGGGAATCACACGTCATTACTAAAAACGAATTAAATGCTTTTTGTATGCCTGGCGGAAAAATAATGTTCTATAGCGGCATCATCGAACAACTTAAAATGACCGACGGTGAAATCGCAGCCGTTATGGGGCATGAAATTGCACATGCTTTGCGGGAACACGGTCGCGAACGAATGAGCGAAGAATTAGTACGCCAATTTTCAATCGACTTTTTGTTGGCCAGTGGCAAAGTAGATCAAAAGTATGCTGGCGTCGCGAATACACTTTCAAATTTAGCAATAAGTTTACCGCATGGCCGAGGACAAGAAACGGAAGCCGACGAGATCGGTGTAGAGCTAATGGCTCGCGCAGGTTATAATCCGGAAGAAGCCGTGACTCTATGGCAGAAAATGTCACAAAATGGTGGCGGAAAACCACCCGAGTTTTTGAGTACTCATCCATCTGATGAAAAACGAATCAAAAATATTCAGTCATTACTTCCCAAAGTGATGCCTCTATATAAACGTTAAAGAAATAATTTACCCGTTAGAATTCCCATTGATCAGAATAAAGCCTACTACAGTTTCTTTTTGTAAACAATGGCCCGAAATTTCCAGCCATTTTTTTCGTAGAATTTTTTGCCGGATTCATTCTCAATACCTGTGCATAGTCGTAGTTGTTTGCAGCCATTTCGCAAAGCTAAATTTTCTGCAAACTTTAACAACTGTGCGCCATACCCTTTGGACCGCTCTTCTGTCGCGGTGACAAGATCGTCAACGTAGACGTGTTTTCCGTGCACGTAATCATACAAGTAACGGTAACCCATCACTGCTATTAACTTTTCGGATAAATACAGACCAACTAAAGAATAGTGATCCGCCTTATGGGCTTTAGCATAAATATCGAAAAAGACGGTTTCGTCGATATGGGGCCTGAGTTCTTTTAATAAAATAAACGCGGCCTGAAGGTCCAATTGACTATCCAGGCTTCGAATTTCAGTTTGGATTTGTGGCTTCAAAAATTATTTTTGTCCTACACGTGTCTGATAATACCGTTTAGCAAAGGCGACCTGCATGCTAAAATCCAGTCCATTGTTTCTAATCGCCTTGTAGCGCGCATAACTAGGAACACCGGGAACCATAGGCTCTTTGGTTCCGGCAGCACCATGACAACCCATACAAGAAGAACTGCTTTTGTCGGCTGGTCCATTAACCAACAAACTAGCGTTGTTAGTAGCAGATCCCGCTACGATTTTTGAAGTCGAAGCATCAAAACCTACGGCAACTCCAATAGGTCGCATATGCTTCAGCCCTTCGGAATGCTTTGGAAACTCTAACTTTAATGGTGAATTGTATTTTAGGTCATAATAGTAGGACGTCATCACCCAATGATTGGCATCGGGGCTTGCTCCGACCAAAGAATCATCCTTAACTGCGATGTCCATTTGAATGTGTGATACTTTGCGCACTTCTCTTTCAGTTTGTTTTGATAAGCTGACATTCGCCAGCCACTGAAACGCCCCCTGAAACCACGGATTTGTTTTTGTCTTCGGGTTGTAAACGGCGGTGGAAAATAAAATCTTGACCGCCATTGATCCCATCGGAAACTTAACTCCTCTAAAATTCAATTCATCTTGCTTGGGATTTTCACGAGTTCCAAAAATGTCTTTAATGCCTTGGCAAGCTGTCGTATTAAAGTAAGCCACACCCCAATCACTTCCCAACGTAATTTCAGCCCCATTTGCCGAAGGGTAAATAGGACTGGTGCTTAAATCGTGTTCTTTAGTCAAGCCATGAACATAATCCCGACCCGAAGGCCCTGGTTGCAACCAAGGCATGTTACACCATTTTTTACTGTTAGTTGAATCAAAGTTTTTTTCTGGATCCGTTGGGTGTAACATATCTTGATAAAAATACTGCTGAACCGTAAGCGCAAATTTCTCCGCTCCAGCGGCTGTGCCAACTTCCATACCATGCCAAGGTTGATCTTTTTCGGGAATCATTCCATCAATACTCGCATTGGTTTTGTATTGGTGGAGATCATTAGTGAATACTTTTTTTCCATCGATCACATAAAATGGTTTTTCAATTTTGTCATCAACTTCAAAACCAAGTTTATTGATTTCTAAGAAATCGTTAGGAAGACTATCCGTGGTGCCGATTGAAGTTCCTCCACCAGCCGCAGCGGTCGCCGCCTTTGGAATGGTGTCATCAGGGCGAGCTTCCGAACTGGGAGGCAACGTCGCCTCCGTCGCTGGCATTCTTGCAAACTCCTTGTCGGTAGAAACTATTTTGACGTGATCTAAATCGATTAAAGTCGTTTTTCCACTGCTAAAGCAGTGCGGAATTCTGAAATGGCCCGAACAGTTACCAGAAGCCACCTTACATTTGAATTCGACTCCCATCATTTTACGATCGGAACTTTTAGAAATCGTTAGGCCTGTCATAAAATCAATTTTAGTCTGGTCAAAAAATTCAGTAGCGATGTTATCTATATTTCCGGTAAAACAAGCAACGTGCTGTTTCCCAGAATTCGACTTCGAGCGCGTATTAGCGTAAAAGAATTTTAAAAAGTAATCCCAGCGAGCTCGATTCTTCGCCTTGAAACTTTCCCAACGGCCAATATCAATTTTTTCGACCATTTCTTGTTTGTTGAAATTGGTGTAATACCAAATGACATCGGATTCGTCGGCCTCGGCGGCTAAATATCTTTTAAGGACTTCATCCGTTAATGGAAACTCTTCTTTGTGACTAAGAATCTTAACTGGATAATTTGGTTTTAAACTGCTTGCCTGATCATTTTTCAAATCACCGGCAGCAAAACTGAAATTGGAAACGGACAATCCAACAAATAATAAAAAAGCCTTAAACATATTCCCATCCTTAGAATTAGTTACTTGTAGCCTTATTCTAACTGAAATCGGAGACTTTTTTCAAGGCCGTATTGATGATTGCTATGGCCCAAAAAGAAAAAGGCCGGTTTTTAACCAGCCTTTTCTTTAACTATCAGCAATTTACCTATTGCGCCAATGCGCTTTCGGTCGTTACTAAGTCGCTAATTACATTTTGAAAAGTTCAGAAATGATACCCTTCATGTGCTCATTAGAAACTTCGTTCACTTTAGCTGCTTTAGAGATTAAAGCATCCATAGCTGGTTTGCTGTTTTGAGCAGCTTTCAACTGAGTAATTGAAGAACCCATTAATTCTTTAGCAAACATGTCGTAGTCTTTAGTAGTCATGCTGCTTTTAGGAGAATGAGCTAATTGAGAAGCTAAACGAGCAACTTCAACTGAACGCTCTTCGCTTAAACCAAGATTAGCTTGTAAGTTTGAAGCAGAAGCGTCGATGTTCAACTCTTCTTTAACTGCAGCTAACATTTCTAAATCTTTAGATGAAGCAGAAGTCTCTTCGAAAACTAAACCAGTCCAAAAGTCTTTGTATTGGTTGTTACCAATGTAATCAAGACCATCATATGATTGAGTATTGATTAAGAAGTTACGGATGTTCTCACCAACATTGTAATGTTGAATGCTGTAAGCTTTGTATTCGCCGTATTCTTGAACAACGATAAAACCATACTCTAAAGTATTTGTTTTCATCAAAGTCATTTTAACGCCAGCGTCAGTATAAGCACGACGTACGAATTCCTGAGCTAATTGCTCGTGAGTGTAATAAACACCACCAGTAGAAGTAGAACCGCCGCCGCCGCCACCGCAAGCTGCTAGAACGGTAACTGTTGCTGCAAGAGCAAGGTTTAATAAAGTCGATTTCATGAATCCCCCTAAATATGTGATCGCGTTTGCGATCATGGTTAATATGGTTTTTAAAATTCTGAGTCATTTCATGTCAAAATGACCCTAAAACTTCTTATGCTTGGAACGTAATGAAATTTACGTACCATCCTAAAAATGGTCAAAAGGAAACCACTTTCGTTTAGATATCTTCACGTTCAAATGAATTTTATGGCTCAATCAAACCAGGCGATTAGAATTCTAAAAAGTTTACCTGTCAAAACTTTAGACAAAGCCTTTACAAAAAACAGCGTTAAAAGCGCACTTAGTCCTTATAGACGCCAATATAGCCTTCAAATGCACCTTATGAGTTTTAAGGGGCACAACCCTTGATATTCTATTTAAATGATTCCAAATAATCGTTAGGAGCCATTATGACCACAGCATTATTTAAAAAGAAGAGTTCCCAGTTGATCAAGTTAACGGCATTAGCATTAGTCGTTAGTTTTTTAACGACAGCTCATGCTGCCGTTGATCTTCCTGGTTTAATAAGACTGAAGGGTGAACAAACTATCCCTACTGATCTTGTGGACCCTAAAACAGGTCAAGAACTGAAGCCCAGTGAAATTACTGAAATGATTAACGCCGGTAAATCTATC
Organism: Pseudobdellovibrionaceae bacterium; assembly: GCA_043720315.1. GTDB lineage: Bacteria > Bdellovibrionota > Bdellovibrionia > Bdellovibrionales > Bdellovibrionaceae > JAYSSX01. The sequence goes on from JAYSSX010000236.1 coordinate 6,410, forward strand.
GACGATCTCAATCCCGAAGAAAAAGACACTTGGGTCAACAAAAAGGGATCCTTAGATCCTAAGTTGGATGACTTGGGCATCGATTTCTCGACGACCACTGTAAATTACGAAAGCGATGTAAAGTCACGTTTAGGCAACTTCCGCTTTTCAGTAAAAAATGGCGATAAATTCTATACTATATTAATGAGCAAAAAAGTTCATAACAACTTATTGAGAAAAGGTCTTTTACGTAAGATCGGCTACATCATACCAGCCATGCAACACGTACCTAAAATGCGAATTGTTTTTAAAGGTGAAGCCACTAAACAGGACTTCTTAACAAAAATTAAGAAAAACACGTTTGGTGATAAAGAACGTTGGGTTCTTGACGAAAAAACTGAAAACGAAGTTGTTATCCAAGACGTGATCGCAACTGCAAGTTACGACGAAATTTACAATCTAGGACTGGGCGCCTTAACTTCAGAAGTTATCCAAAATCGCCGCCTTTATAATTCATTATTAGTTGCCTATAATATGACTGATGTTCCAGAAAGTATGAATTTATTCAGTTGGAGATCCGTTCGACTTTTAAATGAAAGTCTTTATTTTCCTTACGAAATGGTCGAACCATTCAGTACTTCATTATCTGATGCTAAATGGATAGCAAAAAGAATTGCTGCTCTTAATCGACAAGACATTAAAGAGATCGTTGACCAAGCGGAATACCCACCAGAAGTGGCTTTACT
>JAYSSX010000237.1:0-3381 GCA_043720315.1 Pseudobdellovibrionaceae bacterium
GAGCGCAGCCAGATGACCGACATCAATCGATTGTTTGTGCGCAATAATCGCGGCGAACTGATTTCTCTGGCCGACCTTGTCCAATTAAAGGAATCAAAAAGTTTACAAGCGATTGCTCGACAAGATCGCGAACGCGCCATCACCATTAGCGCCAATCTAGGAAAAAATATTTCACAAGATAAAGCGATTGAAATGGTGCACGCGATTGCAGATAAAACCTTAAGCAGCGGATATCGCATTGTAGTCAGCGGAAGTGCCAAATCTTTCCAAGAAAGTTTCGATAGTTTGATTTTAGCTCTACTTTTAGGACTTATAGTTTCGTATATGGTCTTAGCTTCGCAGTTTAATAGTTTTATACATCCTTTTACCGTACTGATGGCGTTGCCATTTAGTTTGTCTGGTGCTTTCCTGGCCTTATTGATTGCAAATAAATCAATCAACATCTACAGCATGATCGGTTTGATTCTACTGATGGGAATAACGAAAAAGAATTCTATTTTGTTGGTTGATTTTACCAATCAAATGAAAGCCAAAGGTTTAGAAACCAAAGAAGCCTTAATCAAAGCCTGTCCAATACGACTTCGACCTATATTGATGACTTCGTTTGCGACGATTGCTGGTGCCTTACCTTCAGCGTTTGCGTTTGGACCAGGTGCTGAAAGCCGAATTCCTATGGCTATCACGGTTATTGGTGGAGTTTTATTTTCCACCATTTTAACATTGATCGTTGTGCCTTGCGTTTATAGTTTTTTAAGCTTTAAAGAAAAGCCCCTGCAGTCAGACGGAAATGAAAGCGCTGCCTAGTTGTTTGCGAAATTCAAAATGGCTGTGGTAAACAACTGCGGCTGATCGTAATGAATCCAGTGTCCCGAATGAGGAATGACTTGGCCTTTTGCCCGCGGATTAGCCACCAACATTTTTTGGTAAACCTCTTTTGGAAAATAATGCGATCCTTCTCCACGGAGTACTAAAATATCCACAGGTATTTGCCTAAAATCATTCCACTGATCAGAAGCACGACCTAATTTGACGGTAGCCAGTATGTGTTCCTTCTTAAAACGCCAATCAATAGTTCCATCAGTAAGATCATGCATATTCGAGAGGAGGTAAACGCCTAAGGTAGGATTTTCAGGTTCGTATATACTAGTCTTTGGAAACTCGTTGAGAAAAAACTCTTTGGCCGCCAATTTATTCTTAAATGGAGTCGGGATTGCGTCAAAAAGTCTAATATAATAGTTCACTGCCGCGGGATCGGACTCCGGCCCAATATCTTCGATAATTAATTTATTTAACTTTTCAGAAAACAAGTGGGCAAAGCTGATGGCGTTTCGGCCGCCCATAGAATGACCAACCAAATTAAAACGATCCCAGCCCAATTCTTGAGTAATTAGAAATAGATCTTCAGCAAAATCTCTCGGCGCATAACCGGTTTCTGGTTTGAACGAACGGCCATGACCCCTTTGATCATAGGTCAAAATACGATGCCCCTGGCCTAGTAAGCTGGTTACTTTGCGCCAGTTCGCCGCATAGCCCATCAATCCATGCAAGAAAACCCATTTGGTTCCTTCTTCCGAGCCCGTAAGTTGATAATTGAACTGTTCTAAATAAGATGTCATATTATTCGGATGCATAATACTGAATCTCACAAACAAAAGCTACAGCTGAATAAAGAAGGAATGGATCCTTTTGCTATAGAAATAGTCAGAAAATTGCAGAACGCTGGCTTTACTTCTTATTTCGTTGGCGGCTGCGTTCGAGATTTATTAGCTGGAATAAAACCCAAAGACTTCGATATTGCAACAAATGCAGAACCCGAACAAATCAAAAGAATTATTCGTGGCAGCCATATCATTGGCCGTCGGTTTCGTTTAGTTTTGTTAAGACGATATCAACATCAATACGAGATCGCTACTTTCCGAAAAGAAGCACCCATGCAGATTGTAGATTCCGAATCTGAAATTGAGGCTGAAATTTTAAAAAAAATAACTTTAGAAGAAGAAGGTTTAGCCGGTGCTGAATCTGACAATTTCAAAACCGATCCTGAAAACGGCATTGTCGGTGATAATTATTTCGGGACCGCTGAGGAAGATGCCAAACGCCGTGATTTTACAATTAATGCCCTTTTTTATGATCCCATTCGCGCAGAACTGATCGATTACGTGGACGGACTTAAAGACATCAAACAGGCACAGATGAAAATCATAGGACAACCTGAACTTCGTATTAAAGAAGATCCTATCCGTAGTTTACGCGCCATTCGCTTGGCACATAAATTAAATTTTCAAATTCAACCTGAACTTAAACAAGCCATTCAAAAAGAAGCCAAGTCCTTAGAAAATTCGATTATGCCCAGACGACGTGAAGAATACCTAAAGCTTTTACGATTAGACGACCCGGCACCAGCTTTCTTTGAATTATATGATTTAAATATTCTAGAAGTTATATTGCCAAGTCTGCACCAAGTGATGTCAGACCCGAAAGGGCAAACGCTTTTACACGAATATTTAAAACGCACTCACGACTTTTGCAAAAATCATCAACTTGTTTTTGAATTGATGATTCCTTTTGTTTTGGCCCTGGCACACTATTGGGAAAAAGAACCTAACCGCGAACAAAAGCTAGAAGCCTTTCTAAGAGAAGAAATCGGTTTATTTAAAAGTGAAATCGCCATTATTTTTAAAATTATAGAATTAAAAGACCTTTTAATGAATCATCAAGCGTTTCAAAAGAAGGGCTATCGACGTCAAACTAATTTTATGAATCAAGAAAATCTAGATATCGCTTTCGAGTTGGCCCAGTTCGAAAAAGTACTCAATTCTGAACAACTGTCTTTTTGGAAGAATCAATTTAAGCCGCTTTAGCTTTCTTTGTAGGCACATTCATCAAGGACACTGGAATTTTTATCATCGTTGTCGTACCCTTTCCGCTTATGCTATGTAATTCAACTGTCCCACCAACTTTTTCAACATTGGTGCGAACTACATCCATCCCAACTCCCCTTCCGGACAGATTTGTGACTGAAGGAGCTGTTGAAAATCCCGGTGCAAAAATTAAATTGAATATTTCTTTTTCAGTCATATTGGCAGCATGAGTCGGGGTAATGATTCCTTTTTCAATTCCGGTATTAACTAAAACTTCTTTACGTAAGCCTTTGCCATCATCTGCAATATGGATAACAACATGACCATCTTCGTAATAGGACCGTACATTTATAGTCCCTAAGCGCGGTTTTCCTGAACTGACCCGCTCAGACGGTGACTCAATTCCGTGATCACATGAGTTTCGAATTATGTGCGCCAACGGATCTTTGATAGATTCAAGTAATGATTTATCTAATTCGGTTTCTCCACCAAATAAATTAAGATTGATTTCCTTCTTTAA
>JAYSSX010000238.1:0-2086 GCA_043720315.1 Pseudobdellovibrionaceae bacterium
TTTCACTGAACTTTTAAAGATGAGTTTTGTCGATTTTAAATTTGTGACCTCGATAAAAACTGACGAATTACACAGTTTAAATAAACCTACTTTCTATCAGTTCCTGTTTGAGATAGATTCGCAGCAGAAAACTTGGGTGTCCGAATTCGAAACCGAATTGAAGTCTTTAGCAGTTCCGTTTAAGTTATTGGAAATTGGGGCCACTCAGCGGGAGGAATTCCGTTTAGAGTCCGCATTGGAAAAAAGTTTTGACCGTTTGAAATCGAATTATGAAAGTTCATTTGTAAAAACTGTTGAAGGAATACATTAACAAGATAGGGGCTTTTAGATGAGTGGATTTAAGGACGAGTGCGGCGTTATAGGCATTTGGAATCACGAAGATGCTTCACGTTTAGCTTACTTAGGTCTGTACGCTATGCAACACCGCGGGCAGGAATCAGCGGGCATTGTTTCTTACGATCATAAAACGCTGTTACAACATAAAGGATTAGGTTTAGTCGGCGATGTTTTTAGCGAAAGTACTTTGAATTACTTAAAAGGAAATGTAGCAATTGGTCATGTTCGTTACTCTACCACGGGGCAAAATCTGCTAGCCAATGCTCAACCCTTAACAGCCGAACTGTATAACAATTTCATTTCAGTGGCTCATAATGGAAATATTGTAAATGCGTCTTTAATTCGAAAGAATTTACAAAAGTCGGGAGCCATTTTTCAGGGTTCCAACGACACTGAATGTGTACTTCACTTGATGTCCAAAGATCAAAACTCTGATTTCGTTGCTAGTTTGCAAGAAAATCTTTCTCAGTTAGAAGGTGCTTTTAGTTTCGTCATTCTTAATTCCGAAGCCATGTATGCGGTCAGGGATAATTATGGATTCAGACCTTTAGTTCTAGGCGAAAAGGTAAACGATGCTGGTGATATCTCTTACGTAGTGGCTAGCGAAACTTGCGCTTTTGATTTAATTGGTGCGAAATTTATCCGCGAAATTAAACCGGGCGAAATTTGCAAAATCAGCAAAGCTGGTTTGGAGACTTTTTCTTTAACAACAGAAAAGAAAGTATTAGCCCAATGTGTGTTTGAGCATGTTTACTTTTCTAGACCGGACTCTATCGTTTATGGGAAATCAGTTTATGAAACCCGCAAAAATTTTGGTAAATGGTTAGCCACGGAAAATAAAGTCGAAGCTGATGTTGTGATTCCAGTTCCAGATAGTGGACTTCCTTCAGCAATTGGATTCAGCAATCAAAGCAAAATTCCTTTTGAGCTGGGAATAATTCGGAATCAATATGTTGGACGAACGTTTATCCAGCCGGTCCAAACCATTCGCAGTTTCGGGGTAAAAATAAAATTAAATCCCCAGCAAGCTATTATCAAAGACAAGCGAGTGATCATAGTTGATGATAGTTTAGTGCGAGGAACGACCAGTAAAAAAATCATCGCTTTGGTTCGTCAGGCCGGCGCAAAGGAAGTGCACCTTCGTATTGCCTCTCCACCCACAATTGGGCCTTGTTTTTATGGCGTTGATACTCCACAAAAAAGTCATTTAATAGCAGCGCAACATAATATTGATGAAATTCGAAATTTTATTGAAGCGGATTCTTTAAGTTATCTAAGTCTGGATGGCATGTTTGCTTCTCTCAACGAAACTTATGCCAGTCAAAAAAGTTATTGTGCAGCTTGCTTTGATGGGAAATATCCGACACCCTTATTTGAATAGGGTGTGAATGAAAAAGAAACCGGTTAAGAAAAGCGCGGCATTTGATGGAGTTCATATTGTGGCTCCTGCCTCGTCATTGTCTGACCAAGAAATGGCCTCACTTTCTTCTTGGGTTTCAAAGTCTATTAAACAATTTGAATACTTAATCGGCAGGGTAAAAACATCGTTTCATTCTTCTGAAGATGGCGATCGTTTTGAACAGTTAAAAAAGGCGCTGACTTCGAAACAGAACTTTCTTATTTGGTGTACGCGCGGTGGCTACGGTTCCATTCGACTGATTCCCCGGTTACTTAGTTTAAAAAAACCTCACAATCACAAATGGTTGTTAGGTTATAGTGATATTACTTCTTTGCATCTTTTTTTACATAC
>JAYSSX010000239.1:0-3215 GCA_043720315.1 Pseudobdellovibrionaceae bacterium
TTAAGTCGTAAACCTATTCGTAATCCTCTTGATTTAGGCGTAAGGGCTATCAATGCCAATCTGACAATAGGCCAAGGGCAGCGGGTCGGAATAATGGCTGGATCCGGAGTTGGAAAATCAGTTTTGCTTGGAATGATGGCCCGAAATACTAAGGCCGACGTCAATGTTATTGCGTTAATTGGCGAGCGAGGCCGAGAAGTTCGAGAATTTATTGAAAATGATTTAGGTCCCGAAGGTTTATCAAGATCAGTGATTGTTTGTGTAACCAGTGATCAAAGTCCTCTCATTAGAATGCGCGGGGCTTTTGTGGCAACGGCCATTGCAGAATACTTTTCTTCAATTGGAAAAAACGTTTTATTTATGATGGATTCAGTCACTCGATTTGCAATGGCACAAAGGGAAATCGGTTTAAGTATCGGTGAACCACCAGCGAACAAGGGTTACACTCCTAGCGTGTTCTCAACTTTACCAAAGTTACTTGAACGGGCCGGTTCCTTCGAAGATGAGGGCAGTATTACTGGTTTATATACAGTACTTGTCGAAGGTGATGACATGGATGATCCCGTCGGGGACGCCGTGCGGTCAATTGTTGACGGACACATAGTTCTAAGTCGTGCTTTGGCCCATAAAGGCCATTTCCCTTCGATTGATATTTTACAAAGTGCCAGCCGGGTAATGAAAAATGTGATTTCTCCCGAGCATCAAAAAAATGCGATAAAAATTCGAGAAATTCTTGCAACCTATAAGGACGCTGAAGATCTTATTAACATCGGTGCGTATAAAACGGGAAGTAATCCAAAAATCGATAAAGCTGTAAAAATTATTGATGAACTTAATGCATTTTTAAAACAACGAGTCGAAGAAAAAACCGATTTCAATACTGCTATCAGAATGATGCAAGGCTTACTAGTTAACTATTAAATTTTCGTTCAAGGATGAAGGAAAATGAAATTCAAATTCGCCTTCGAAAAGGTACTAAAACATCGCAAAACTTTAGAGGAAGTCGCGCAAACCGACTATCTTGAAGCGCTTGCGGATTTGAATCACGAATTAGAAAAACTAAATCAGTTACAGGTTACTTTGGAGGACTCTCGAAAATATTCTTTCGAAACTCAGAACAATGGCGGCCAAGCCGGATCAGCTTTAAGTCAAGTCTTTGACTTTCAGCGGGGGCAAGACGTTCGCATTGAAAGACAGCGGAAGGTCATAGGTGAACATGAGATCAAAGTAGAGAAATTACAGGAAATTTTGCGACTGAAGGCAATAGACTATAAAATAATAGATAAGCTTAAGGATAAGAAAAAAGAAGAGTTTCGGGTTCGAGAAAACAAAAAGGATCAGAAACAAATCGACGATCTTAATGTAATGAGATTTAAAAAGGATATAACTTGAAGAGCGGTTACGATCAGTTTTTTAAAAAAGTTAAAGACGCAAACACTAAGGGTGGAAAAAACTCTCAGGCGAAACCGCAATTGCTAAAGCAAGATCCGAATCCTTATAAAGGCAAAACGGTAGACGAGTTGCTTAAGAGAATGAATTCTAAAACCCGTCCAGAGTTCGAACCAAGTTTGACTCAACAAGAAAAAATTGAATTGGTTCGAGATCAATTGCGCCAAAAGCGCTTAGTAGGAAAAGAAAAAACTTCTAAAAAAGTTCCTTGGGCGATGATTCTATTTTTAGTATTGGCCATTGGGTTGATGGCCTTGGGTTGGGATAACATCGACGATATTGAAAAAGTAGTTAAGAAAGTTGAATTTTCGGTAATGCCAGGCGCGCATGCGGAAGAAACTCCTAAAGCGGCAGAGAAAAAAGAAGATAAAGCAACCAAGGAAGCGGCTAAACCTGGAGAAACTGTGGAAGCTAAAGAAGGCGAAACCAAACCCCAGGCAGCCCAAGGTGAATCGGGACAAATGGATCACTTTGCTAAATTAACTGAAAGAAAAAAAGAATTAGATGCACGCGAAGAAGAGCTGAATCGTATGGAAGCCGAAATTAATGCGCAAAAAGAAGAACTGGCAAAGAAACTAGTGGAAATTGAACAAACTCGAAAAAACGTTTCGCAAGTTTTAGAAGAAAAAGTAAGTACGGACCAAGCGAAGCTGGAATCTTTAGTACAATTGTATTCCAGTATGAAACCACAACAGGCGGCACAGGTTTTCGAAACGATTGATGAGGACTTGGCCATCGAAATTATTAGTAAAATGAAAAAGAAAAATGCTGCTGAAATTTTGAATTTAGTAAAGCCAGAAAAGGCTAAGTTATTTTCAGAGAAGTATGCAGGTTATAAACGAAAATAGTTTTTAACAAGATCGCTCACGACATGAGCGAAAGTAAAATCCCTTAGGGGAAGAAAGGAGAAATTTTTTGTTCACAGACCGAATGAGTCTGGGCCCGTCGCTCAAAGACTTACGCGGTACTGAGCCAAAATTGTTTGCTGAAAACAAACAGGATGTCATCGGTACAGGTAAGTTCGGCGCAGATTCCTTCGAAAAAACATTAGATGTGAAGTTAGACAAAAAAGTCGAACAGCCATCTGACGTTAATAGGAAGGAAGTCTCATCTACTTCAACGAAACTGCAAGAAAAAGTAGATGCCAAGCCAGCACGGCCAGAAAAAAAAGAGACAGTAAAAGACCCGCAGTCTGTGAAAGCCGAAAATTCGAAAGGAAAGCAATCGGAGAAGCCCGAAAAAACTGTTGAAAAAAGCAGTGTGAAATCGGTGGGAAGGTTGCAGAAGAATCAACAGCAGCAAGCGATGCAAGAGTTTATGGACTCAATGGAGAGTGAACTTGGCATCCCCCCAGAAGATATACTAGGGGCAATGGCAATGCTAAAGCCTGAAGATTTAGAAAAATCCCCAGAATTAACAGCTTCACAAGTTATAAAAAATTTAGATCTGGATCCGAGGGATCAAGAAAAGGCACAAGCGCTTTATATGCAGATGTTATCTGATATGAATTCGCTTCAGCCCGCACCGCAATTCTTTTTAGTGCCAGAGGGTGCTAAACTTGCGGATGATTCTTTGAACAGTTCCATTTTAGAATCGGTAAAGCCAGAGACAGGATTTCGCCAAGGTTTATCAGCTTCGAAAGACGGCTTGCAAGCTTTGAATGCGAAAGAACGTCGTGCGATGCTGAATGAATCTTTGGATCGTTTGAATCAAAGATTTTTTCTCAATCATACTTCTGAAGAACCGATGATGGAGGAACTGAAACC
>JAYSSX010000240.1:0-1502 GCA_043720315.1 Pseudobdellovibrionaceae bacterium
CTCTGTGAGCTTTAGCCCAGGAAGGGGATTTTTGGATTCGATCAGTTTGACTGCTGGATCGAGAACCTATTTCCTTTTCGAGGTAAGCACCAACGTGTATGACAAACATATCGGGCCAAGGTCCAGTGGACTTTAGCCTTTAGTCTAGCTTTTATTTAACGCGCCACGTTAAGTGTTTGAATTATTTGGATTTTGATTACTAATTATTTTTAGACCTAGGTCTAGGAAACTCAGATTTTTTGGGTAGTTTATAAAAAAACAGAGCTGGAATGACCAGCTCTGTTTTTAATAATTTTTATAAAAACGACCATTATCCAATCAATTTCAGAGCAAGACTTCCCTGCTCGTTAGCTTGAGCCAACATCGACGTCTGATACTGCTGAAGAATTTGTCCGCGACGCACATCAGAAACTTCTTTTGCTAAATCGGCATCATTGATACGTGATCTTGCATTCGACAGATTTTCAATCTGTGAACCTAAATTATTATCCGCTGATTCAAGCCTTGATTGCACAGCGCCAAATCTTGATCTTTGCATAGCAATAGATGACATCGCCTTATCAATGGTACTAATAGAATCTACAGCATCACTTTTATTTTCAACTGAAGAACTATCAATCTCTAAACCACTGGATGTGGTGTTTGATTCATTTTTAAATGAAATCCTAGAATTTGCATCTCCGCGAGTTCCGACTTGAAAATCAAAATTATTGATGGATCCATCTAGCAAATTAAGTGATCCGTAGCGTGTGGTTTTAGCTATGCGGTCTAACTCGGTTTTAATTTCACTGAATTCTTTTTGCATCATCACGCGCTCTGATTTTGAATAGTTATCACTGGCTGATTGAATGGATAATTCACGCATCCGCATTAAAATATTACTTTGCTCACTAAGTCCACTTTCAGCAATTGAAACAAAGCTTACGGCATCCTCGGCATTTCGCTTAGCCGCGTTCATACTGCCAATTTCAGCCTTCATCTGGGCCGCTATAGCAGCTCCGGAAACGTCTGCACTGGGATCTGATAGCCTTGACCCCGTCGAGACATTCTTGATGGCCTTATCCGTGGCTCGTTGACTTACATTCATGGCGTTTTGGATAGCTAATGAGGACATATTGGTACTAATTCGTAACGACATACGTGCAACCCTCTCTGTTTTGTTTGAGAGGTCCCGACAGGCTCTTGGTCAAAAGAGCCTGTCGCTACCTCGAAAAGTAAATAGGACTTTCGTCCAGCAGTCTGGGTACTTATCGACGCTATGCGTTATAACTTGAGGCGTATTTCATTTTAATTTTTAACAGTCTTAAGTTGTTGAAACTATTTGATTATTTAATAACTGGTAATTTTGGAAAGGCTCTACCCTTTAGAACTTCTGCTGCTCTTTCGCCAGTTATCACGAAATACGGAACATTCGAGTCCTTATCTACAAACCTATGAAATACAAATGGGTTACTATTATTTTTATAGGAATCAAAGCCTGAAAAGAAGTCAAATCGACCATA
>JAYSSX010000241.1:0-1913 GCA_043720315.1 Pseudobdellovibrionaceae bacterium
TACCCAATAAGTTTTCCGGAATCAAAAGCTCCAATGTTCAAAATTATTTTATCGTCCAGTTGCGTAGCTAACCGTTTAGTTGTTTCTTCTAATGATGAAAATTTCATCCCCACGTATTGCATTGTATTTATGGAGTCATGCGGTACTTGTTCACGAAATTTTAAAAAGACTTCAGCATCGTCTGGAGTGATACTTCGCAAAGTAATTTGCTGATCATTTTTTAATATAAAAAATTCAGAACCAATTCGAGCCATTTTTAAAATACTCTTTTCATCTTGAAAAATTTCAAGCTATACTTTGACCATAATTTCTAGATTTACGCCAGATGGGTCAAATACATAAAACAACTCGTAGGAAAATTCGCCTCTTTTAAATTCTGTAGTTCCTGGTTGTGAATCCTTTTGTGGCCATGTACGCGGGTTAAGATTCATCCCTATTGCTTTTTCTAAAATTAATTTGAATTTACTTTTAGATCTAATTTCAAACGCAAAGTGAGCAGGATTTGGAAGTTTTTCTGGTTGAAATGGAATAATTAAAAGTTCGACACTGTCTTTGGTTAAGACAACTCCATCTTTGGCGCCAGGGTCATCTTCTGTTTTTTTGAATCCAAATAGTTCTTCATAAAATTTGGATGTGACATGAGGCTTTGCCGAGCCAATCATCAGATGATTAATAAATATTATTTCGTCTTTCGATTCCAAACTTTTTATCATCATCAAACATGGATTGTGCTTACCCCAAAGGGTTTTAAACTCTTCAATCGGAGTAAATCCCGAGCGTAAATAAAACTGTCTGATTTTATCATAGTTTTCGTCAGGACGGTATGGACTAAGAGTCTTTACAGTTAGAAATCTAAATCCTTGCTTAGCAAGACTTTCTTCTGAGGCCTCAACCAACCTACTTCCAATTTTCTGTCCATGAAATGCTGGCAATACACCCATTACATGAATTTCAGTAGTCTTCTGGTTATGCTTGTTAAGACTTACAAACCCAATGACGTCAGATTCAATAACAGCCCAAGTTTCCATGTTCTGCACATCTTTGATGTAGTCAACAATAGCCGATTCAATACCAAACCACTTAGGCAAAGATCTTAATATTTTTTCACAAATGCGACTTTTTTCGTTTGGATCTTTGATTTCAATAATTTTCATGACAACCTATTTCCAAGTTTCGCTTAATTTATTAGAATAAAACCGCAGTGCTTTGTCGTACATTTTAATTGATTGATCCCCGGTCGTATCCAGAAGCTGAATCAGCAATACACCAATAGAATCTTCAGATTTACCAAGATTGTGCAACGTAAGAGCCCTAAAGACCTTTAAAGAGCGATTGTCTGGAAATTCTGCGATCCCTTGATCGAAAACTTTCAAAGACTTTTCATATTCACCAAGACATCTATACGTACTACCTAATCCAAGCATTGCGCCCGAACGATCTTCAACTAAACCATTTGCAATCGCCTTTTCGTAGAACGGAGCCGCTTCGCTTTCTTTTCCCATAAAGTCGCAAGTCCAAGCCATTTGGTAATTCACATCGGGATCATTGGGAAACGATTGCAGTAGAGTAGTTAAAAGACTTATGGCTTCTTCAGGTTTATTATTTTTACGAAGTGCGATTGCTTCAGCTAACTTGTTTTTCATTTGTTTCTCCAGATTAAACGACACACTCGCTTTTGGGAACTTACACTTATTTTATCTTCAAGAAATAAAATACCAGTTGAATCGAATTGATTTGTGATAAACTCAGTTTCAAATGCAGAATAAAGTCTTCCGTCTTTATGGCGGACATCTTCACCATCAGTAACTCGCCAAGATAAATATAAAACACCATTAGGCTTTAATATTCTTTTAAGATTCTTAATCGCTAATTGAATCTGTGACTTCGGTAAATGCATAATAACGGTTTCACAA
>JAYSSX010000242.1:0-3972 GCA_043720315.1 Pseudobdellovibrionaceae bacterium
GTAAACTGTAAATCTTCTGTTTTCATTAGTAAATTAAATAAGTTAGATAAATTTTGCAAAAGCGGGAAGGGCTGCATTAAAGACCTAAACAAATCCTGACAATACTGCTTCCTTATCTGTGTTAATTCCTTTATTAAAGACCACCAATTAATCCCAAACAGGAGCCCTAATGAAGAAGATTGTAAATACGTTATCTGAAGTATTCCAGATGGAATTATTAATCAGCAGTCTGATTGCATTTGTATTAGGAATGTTATTGTTGGCAACCGCTGCCAAAGCCGAAACTGAAGCGGCAAAAACTCAGCCAGGTATGATTAAGATTGACGGTTCCAGTACAGTATTCCCTATTACCGAAGCCGTGTCTGAAGAATTCCAGGGGGCACAAAAAGGAAAAGTAAAAGTGACCGTTGGTATTTCTGGTACTGGTGGTGGATTTAAAAAGTTTTGCCGCGGCGAAACCGATGTTCAAAATGCTTCCCGTCCCATTCAAACTTCTGAAATGGAAATTTGTAAAGCAGCCAGTATTAAATATTTCGAATTGCCTGTTGGTTATGATGCCACTGTAGTAGTGGTTAATCCAAAAAATGATTGGGTTAAAGATATTACTATCGATGAACTTAAAAAAATGTGGGAACCCGAAGCCCAAGGTAAAGTGATGACTTGGAAACAAGTAAATACAAAATGGCCTGATTTACCGATTAAACTTTATGGCGCAGGTTCTGATTCAGGAACTTTTGATTATTTTACTGAAGCTATTGTTGGTAAGGCCAAAGCCAGTCGTGGTGATTACACGGCCAGTGAAGACGACAATACTTTAGTAACGGGAATTGCGAATGACAAATCGGCACTAGGTTATTTGCCATTGTCTTATTATGAAGAAAATAAGGCCAAATTAAAAGTTTTAGGAATTATTGGGGGTGAAAAATCTCCCAAAAAATCGGTGGCGGTTTTACCAAGTAAAGGGACAGTGGAATCTGGTGATTATTACCCCTTATCACGTCCCATTTTTATTTATGTCAATGAGGCTTCCAGCAAACGCAGTGAGGTTATGAGTTTTGCACAGTACTATTTAAAAAACGCCTCAAAATTGGTTCCTGAGGTTAAATATATTGCTCTTCCCGCAAAAGCTTACGAAATGGGCATGGAACATTTGTCTAAAGGAAAACTGGGAACCATGTTTGGTGGCCATTCTGAGGTTGGATTAAAAATTGAAGACTTGCTTAAACGCGAAGGCAAGCTGTAATCTCGTTTCGAATTGGAACAAGTTACGCAAAAAACTCATCTCCAAAAATTTACATCCGCTGATCATCCTGTTCGGCGGATTCGTCGTTTAAAAGAGCTGCTAATTGAGGGTATTTTATTTCTTTGCGCAGCGACTTCGGTTTTAGTCACTGTAGGAATCATATATATTTTAATCAAAGAGAGTTTACCTTTTTTCGAAGTTGTTTCGATCAAGGAGTTTGTTACTGGGACTGTTTGGACTCCGCTGTTTTCAGAAGCCAGATATGGAATATTACCTTTGGTGGGCGGAACACTTCTGGTCACCTTCATTGCCTTGTTGGTAGCTATTCCTATGGGGACTGTCATCGCTTCTTTTTTAAGTGAATATGTCACTTCTCGTACTCGTGAAATCGTAAAACCGATTTTAGAACTTTTGGCCGCTGTGCCTACTGTGGTTTATGGATATTTTGCATTGGTATTCGTTACACCGATTTTACAAAAAATTTTTCCAGATATGTCGGGCTTTAATGTGTTGAGTGCAGGATTAGTCATAGGAATTATGATCGTTCCTTACATCAGCAGTTTGGCCGAAGATGCGATGAAGTCAGTACCCTCTTATTTACGTGAAGGTTCTTATGCCTTAGGGGCATCGCGATTACAGACGGCTTTTCGCGTGGTTTACCCTGCCGCCTTTTCAGGAATCAGTTCAGCCTACATTTTGGGAATCTCACGAGCACTAGGGGAAACGATGGTCGTGGCCATTGCGGCGGGAATGCAGCCAAATTTAACTTTAAATCCTTTAGAACCTTCGGCGACGATCACAGCATTTATTGTACAAGTGAGTATGGGAGATCTTCCACATGGTTCGATTGGTTACCAATCTATTTATGTTGCCGGCTTGACTTTATTTATCATGACTTTATTTTTTAATATTATTGGATTTGTTTTGCGAAAACGATATAGGGAAATCATATGACCCCTATAGAGCAAAAGAAAATTATCAAATCAAAGAAAACTAAAGACCTGGTATTTGGAATGTTAGGAATTTTGTTTTTGGCGTTTTCCTTGTTCACTTTGCTTTTATTGATTGTTGATCTAGCAAGAACCGGAGTTCCGCGATTATCTTTGGATTTTTTAAGTCACTTTCCATCGCGTTCTCCAGAAAAAGCCGGAATCTTATCGGCCTGGGTGGGTTCTTTGTGTGTTATGTTGACCACGGCTTGCAGCGCGATTCCTATAGGAATTGCAGCTGGTATTTATCTAGAAGAATATGCGGCGAAAAACTGGATCACTCAGTTTATTGAGTTAAATATTATCAACTTGGCCGGAATTCCTTCGATCACATTTGGTTTGATGTCTTTAGGAATTTTTGTTTATAAATTTAATTTCGGGCAAAGTATATTAACTGCAGGATTAACTTTGGGTTTGTTGATTTTACCAATCATCATAGTAACTACTCGGGAAGCCATCAGGACTGTCCCTAGTAATATTCGCGAAGCTTCCTACGCCTTGGGATCTAGCAAATGGCAAATGATTCAGCATCATCTATTACCGTATTCAACCGGTGGAATTTTAACGGGAGTGATCATTTCCTTGTCCCGAGCGATCGGAGAAACGGCGCCGCTAATTACAATCGGTGCATTAACGTTTATCGCCTTTTTACCCACATCTCCCTTTACAGATGTAGCGCCGTTTTTAAGTTTTCAATGGCTGAAAGATCCCTTTACGGTTTTACCCATTCAAATGTTTAACTGGGTTTCGCGTCCGCAGGCCGAGTTCCACATCAATGCGGCAGCAACGGGTATTGTTTTGTTAGTGTTAACACTTGTTATGAATGGTATTGCCATTTATATTCGGTATCAATTTCGTAAAAAGATTAAGTGGTAGTATGCAACAGGTTCCTTTGCAGTATAAAGCTGAAGTTAAAAATTTAGTTTTTTCTTATGGTGAAAAACCTGTTCTTAAATCAGTATCATTACCTATTTACGATCGCCATGTGACTGCGTTGATTGGGCCCTCAGGCTGCGGTAAAACGACTCTGCTTCGTTGTTTTAATCGAATGCATGATCTGTACAAGGGTGCCATCTACAGTGGTGAAATCACTTTGCATCCTGATAAAAGTAATATTTTAAGTCGTGAAATTGATCCTATGGAAGTTCGCATGCGTATCGGGATGGTTTTTCAAAAGCCCAATCCGTTTCCTAAGAATGTTTTCGACAATGTCGCCTATGGATTGCGGGTACGCGGTATTAAAAAAACCAGTTTCATCAAAGAAAAAGTAGAGTTGGCGTTGCAGCAGGCTGGTCTTTTTGACGAAGTTAAGGATCGTTTGTACTCTTCAGCGCAAATGTTATCCGGCGGACAGCAACAGCGTTTATGTATTGCCCGTGCCTTGGCGACAGAACCAGAATTGCTGTTGTTAGACGAGCCTACTTCGGCCCTTGATCCCATTTCAACGGGTCATATTGAACAATTGATTATTGAATTAAAAAAGAAAGTGACCATTGTTATTGTCACTCATAACTTACATCAGGCTGCGCGGATTTCTGATTACACGTCATTTATGTATTTAGGTGATTTGATCGAGTTTGGAAATACCGGACAATTGTTTACTAATCCAAAAGACAAAAGAACCGAAAATTATATTACTGGCCGATTTGGCTAAAGCGAACTCTGTCGGGGTTTGTAAGTTTTTTTATTTACTACTTTCGAGAGCCGTCCTCTAAAAATTCCACAGTCTTAACGACTTTT
>JAYSSX010000243.1:0-2211 GCA_043720315.1 Pseudobdellovibrionaceae bacterium
GCCTATCGTACTGCAAAAGATGAAGTTTGTGAGTTAGTAAACGGCAAAATGGAATGTGTTGCGAAAAAAATGAAACACAAAGTTCAAAATGCAACTGACGCAGCAAAAACAAAAGCCAATGAAATTAAAAACGAAACCAACTAATACCTTTAAAAAAATAACACCGGCAAGGAGCCACACATGAAAACAAAAGTGAAGGTCGCTGCTAAGTCTGTACAACAGAAACCTGTATCAAAAGCAAAACCTAAAACCAAGCAGCCAAGTAAATCTGATTTAGATGGTGATATCATTAAGTTAATTATGGAAGATCACAAACCGTTAAAAAAACTAATTCGAACTTTAAAAGACTGGGATTCGGAATTAACTGACCGAAAAGAAGCTTTTGAAGAATTCTCATTATTACTAACGACCCATGCTAATGCTGAAAAAGAAGCCCTCTATAAGGTTTTAGAAAGAAATGAAGACTTATCCAAAGAGGGCTACGAGGGTGAAGTCGAGCATAGCTTGGCTGTCCAGACTTTAGAAGCAGCAATGGATGATGAAACGGAAGAAACTTGGTCAGCAAAAGTCAAAGTTTTGGCTGAACTTGTTGAACATCATATCGAAGAAGAAGAGTCAGATATGCTCCCCAAATTTAAGAAACAATCTTCACAAAAAGAGCGGGCTCGAATCGGCGCAAAATATATTATTTTAAAAAAGAAAAATCAACATGCTGATGACGAATTAGATCTCGATAAAATGGAAGAAGAAAGTCATTCAAGAAAAAGAGACTTAGTAGACAATGAAGAAGTCCGCCCCAGTTAAATCGCGTCGCAGTTAATTGAAAATAAACTGCGGTACCACAGCTGATTTCGGTCAAAAACGACATCAGCTGATTTTCTTTGCTCGCAATTAATACATTTACCATCGATGAATTTAAGTTCTTCGCCCGGAAGGCTTTTGAAAGTCTTATCCATCATAGACGTCAAATTTTCTTCACCGTAAAATTGTACAAACTTTCTTTTTATAGAACAAAACAAAGCGATCTCATTTACCTCAAACCAACCGGCCTTGGCTTGCATAGTCGGCGGGCTTTCACCCCAAGCCAACATCGCCATGATTGTGATACCATCGTTAAATGAGCGTCTAATTTCCGGAAGTTCGCTTAACTTCTCATTGCATTTACTTTCCACTAAATTAAAATTCCGAATTGTTTTCTTAATTGAATTAAAAAACTCTAAGCAACTGCCTGGACTGGAATTATTTTTACACGTCTCTTTATATTTTAAGTAAAGAGGTGGTCGAATGCTTTTTAGTCCTTTAAACGGAAATATGTTTCCCGCTTCTGCTTCTTTAAAACTTTCGACTTGAACATCACAAACCGTTTTTGGTTCATTTAGTATAAAAATAAATCCAATGCCTATAACCAAAACTAGAAAAACCAGTGTATTTTTAGATAGACTTTTCATTCGTAAATGACCTTCATCCTTCAATTCTAGAATTATTGTATTTGCAGTTCAACTCAGAAGATGACTTAATATTTGAAATGAAAAAAATAATTTTGCCTTTATTGCTGATATTGGCTGGTTTTTGCTGGTTCTGGAACTACTTTACACATACGCATGGTGAGCAAATCGTAAATTATGAAGCTTCCAACAAGGAGTGCTTCGGAACTGCTGCGACGGGAAAATACTGCATTCACAAAGCTAAGCAAGGAACTAACGGAGCTATTGCTTATCACTTGCACGGCAGAAATTTAGATGAACAGGTTTGGAACGATGAAACCTTTTATACAGCGATGCTGCAAAGATATTGGCAGGATAAGGGAGCTAAACCGCCTACCATCGTAACAGTTTCATTCGGACCGATTTGGTTACTTACAACAAAAGGCAAGGGCTCTTACAGCGGACTATTAAATACTTTTATTGAGAAATTAATTCCTGAAGTTGAAAACCGAGTCGGTGTACCTACTGAAAGAATTCTTTTAGGCGAATCAATGGGTGGTTTAAACGTGCTTTTAGCCGGTTTAAATTATCCCGCAACCTTTAAAAGAATCGCTTCCCTATGTCCACCCATTTATAAGAATGTATCGCCTTTCTCCACTTTTTCAGAAATACTTGCGACGATGAACCGAACAGGCGCAGAACCTCGCATCATTTTCGGAATTGTCGCGCTAGCAAAAAACTTTGTTTCCGATGAAGACGAGTGGAAAAAGTTGGCTCCTATTAAACT
>JAYSSX010000244.1:0-1566 GCA_043720315.1 Pseudobdellovibrionaceae bacterium
ATGTGCGTGTATTTGGATTAAGTCCGGACCGGAGTGATGTTAATTTAAACTGGGTTACCTATCAGTTTATGCATGCTAGTGTGTTTCACCTTTTGGGAAATATGTTTATGCTGATAATCTTTGGTGGAGCTTTAGAGCTGATGGTGGGTTCGGCTTGGATTATAATCATCTATTTAGCCGGAGGTTTTTTTGCCGCTTTCGGTTTTATTTTTCTAAACAGTATGTCAATGACTCCTATGGTAGGGGCTAGTGGAGCCTTAACTGCAATTATGTCTTTTTACTTAGTTACGGAAAAGAAGAAGAACTTACAGTTCTTCTATTTCATTTCACCCATCAATGGCTATTTTGGAAATATCTATATGTCCAAGTGGCTGCTTTTGCCACTAGTGTTTTTTCCAGATATCTCGGCGTATCTAAGTACACCCTCAGAATTGGGATCCGGGATCGCCTACGCAGCCCACATTTTTGGGGCTGCCTTTGGATTTATCTTAGCTTTGGCGATTAAATTTCTTCGACTGGAGCAAAGCCTCTTCGTAAAGTATTCTCCGTTACACACCGAGGTTCCATAAACTGCTTTAAGTAATCGGGCCCACCGGTTTTGCTGCCGATTCCTGACATTTTAAAACCACCGAATGGATGACGATCCACCATAGCACCAGTGATTCCGCGATTAATATAAAGATTTCCAACTTCGAATTCGGCTTTCACTTTTTCAATATTAGCCGGGCTACGAGAAAATAACCCGCCCGTTAATGCATATTCAGTTCCGTTGGCGATGGCCAAGGCCTGATCCAAATTTTTGGCTTTGATAACTGCTAAGACCGGACCAAAAACTTCATTTTGCGCCAGCGAATCGTCACCGAGAACATCAGTAAAAATAGTCGGTCCAATAAAATAACCACCAGTAGGTAAATTGCTTTCGAAAAGTAATTTATGCTTCGTTTTAGACTCATCGACAGTTTTTCGAATGCGGGCATAGGCTTCCTGGTCAACGACAGGACCAAAATAGACTTTTGGATTCTCGGCACTTCCGACCATAATGCTTTTTGCAGACTCAGCTAATCTTTCGACAAACTTGTCATATACTTCTTCTAAAACAATTAATCGGCTGCATGCAGAACACTTCTGTCCGGCATAACCAAATGCCGAATAGAGAACTCCGTCAACGGCTTCATCTAAATCAGCATCGTTGTCCACGATTACAGCATTTTTGCCGCCCATTTCAATTATACAACGCTTAACTTCAGTTTGATTGATTTTGGTATGACCGGCCTCGCGGGCAATATTTAATCCCACTGTTTTCGATCCTGTAAATGCGATCGTTGATACTTTAGGATGTTTTACTAAATAATCACCAACCACTTCGCCAAGACCTGGTAGAAACTGAACTACATCGGTTGGTAAGCCAATTTGCTCTAACATTTCCATTAAACCGTAGGCAATCAATGAACTTTGTTCGGCAGGTTTTAAAATAACTGTGTTACCGGAAACTAAAGCGGCAGCCATCATACCTGTCATAATAGCCAAAGGAAAATTCCAAGGAGAAATAACAACGGTCACGCCGCG
>JAYSSX010000245.1:0-1747 GCA_043720315.1 Pseudobdellovibrionaceae bacterium
AAAAAGGCACCAGTTGCTATTTCTGAATTCTTAAAAAAAGACTTAGACTTAAGAAAAAAACTTTATGAACAACTTCTATGTGGCGAAACTGAAAAGGCTAGTGTTAGAATTAAAAAACTTCAGGGGTTTCCGCATTAAAGGTTTTTATGCAAATGAATCCGATGAATCAAAAGCAGTTCGAGGCATTCCAGCTAAGTACTACGCGTGAATATGCTACGATGTCAGCGAAACAAAATGACGTGCCTTTCGAAAAGGCTCTTGAAACTGCAAAAATAGAAGTAGCCAACTACCTTCCAGAGGGGCTAAAAACCAAAGATCATTTTTTTTTTAATTTATCTTTGGATGGTGATTCCCAAGGATATTTATGGTTTGGCCTTCGCGAGCAGGCAGGTAAGAAAAAGATTTATATCTTCGATATTTTGGTGTACGAATCCGCCCGCGGTAAAGGCTGCGGCAAATTTATGCTTTCATGGCTAGAATCCGAAGCCAAACAAATGGGACTAAACGAAATTTACCTACATGTTTTTGGCCATAATAAAGTGGCTCGCGGTCTTTATAAGTCGACTGGTTTTCAGGTGACAAATCTTTATATGTCCAAAAAATTTTAAAAAATACGGCCGGTTTAAGGCTTACACTCTTTGGTCCAAACCCCAGTCAATTTAATATCAGCACTGGCTGGTATGGATCCTTGAATGACCCCTTTGGCATTGCCTGTTAGGGTATAAGATTTCGTGGTGAAGGGTCCAGCTAAGATGCCTTTGGCATCCAATTGATCATTTTTACAAGTCAAAGAAGCTTCTAAAGTTGCTGCCTTTGTTTTCCAAGAATCCAAACTGCATCCATTTTTCTTAAGCTCTTTGGTGATGGAAAGTTTGATGTCTTTGGCTTCTTCAGCACTGACACAATCTTCTCCGTCCGAAGACGGCAGCGTGATGCCGCTGACAACAAAAACAGATTTGGTTTTCCAAAGCCCAGCCTGAAGGGATTGCGCTTTAGCGGAAACAGTTAACAATAAAACGGATAAAATAATAAATGATTTTTTTTGCATATTTCAAACTGTACTCAAAAATGGTGAAAAAGTCGAATTTCTAAAAATTTGATGCAGGTGAATGTGGAAAAAGACCCAATTCTTACGCAGTTGACCCGTTAAACGCGTAATATCATTCAGGTCCGATTCGGATGGACTTGTTCTCAGGCAATGAAACGTTGTTAGCAAAAATAAAATCAAATGATTTTACCGAGGAAAGAATTCCGCCGGTAACGAGTTTTGGCAATCGACGACTATCAGATCGAGCGGCCGTCTATAACGCATTGGCCGCTCAAACTTTGGGTTGATTAAAACATTTCCTGCAAAACTGATTTCATATGCTCGTTACTGATATTGTTTGCTGCTGCGGCTTTTTCAATTAAAGCTTCTGTTTTTTCAGCAGAATTAGCCTCTTTGAAGTCTTGCAAAGAAACGTTTAATAGTTCCTTCGAAAACATGTTGAACTCGGAACGAGTTAAACTTTTAATTTTGTGGGCCTGAATGTTCATCATCAATCGAGCCACTTCAGAACTGCGCTCTTCGCTAAGACCAAAATTGGTTTGAAGGTTTTTTGAAGTTTGATCGATTACGATATGTTCATGAGAGGCATATAGTCTTTCTAAATCTTTAGATGAAGCAGGCACTTCTTCGAAACTGATCGTGGCATCATAAGAAGTCTGATAAAATTTGCCACCACTTGTGTAATAGCTTCCATCCTCA
>JAYSSX010000246.1:0-5070 GCA_043720315.1 Pseudobdellovibrionaceae bacterium
CGAAGTGTAGGCCGGAAGTATCCGGTTGCGAAACTCATCACTACCGACCATTTCGCGCGCGTTTTTCAAATATGCCGTCCAGCCATTGCTGGTAAAATTACTTGTCGCTGCCGCACCGCCTTCCTTACCAGGTGCCCGCCACAAAAAAGCTTGATACAAGGCAAACACAGCCCCTTTGGCTTGGGCCGCATTGACCATAGAGGGAAGTTTGGTTTTTTTCGGGGTCACTATCGGGGCATCTATTGGAGTTGATTCTGCCACGACATTATTATCTGGAGTCGACGTTACCGAGGGAGTGACGGCGGGACCAGTTGGGTTTGATGTTGTCGAGGTACTTCCGATTTTAATATCCGTCCGACTGCTTGGCAGAGAATCGTTGGGCTTGAAATAATCTTGTTGTCCGGATTCGCCGTTACCTAGATGTAAACCCATGTCTGCGATAAACAATAAAACCATTTTACCTAATATTTCGTTAGCCTTGTCGTATTTACTTTTTTGGTCCTTTAAATTTTGATAGGCGTTGAATTCTTTTTCCGAAAGCGAAAATAACTTAAAATTTAAATTATCCGACGGCGCCAAAGTCAACTCCTCGTTGACCGCAACCGGGACCACCATCTGATTTTGTGCCGTTTTAAATCCAGCGTAAAAAATCAGTAAGGCAGCCAGAATGACAGAAACAACCCAACTCTTATTCATTCTCTATTTGTAGAATTTGGAATTATTTTTAGCCAAATTCTTCAGAGGGGTTGCTGGTTTTAATCGCGCCGCTTTTTGTCCATAGATTTCCAATTGATCGCAAATATATTGTGTACCTATTCGATCCGCATATTTTAATAAGCCACCACGAAAAGGTGGAAATCCTGTTCCCATAATCATTGCCAAGTCGACTTCATTCGGAGTTTCAACAATGTGGTCTTCGATCAACGCTAATGAACATTCATTCACCATGGCAAAAACTCCCCGTTCGATACACTCTTTATCAGTCAATGTGTTTTTCGGGGTGCCTAAACCCAAAGCCGCATAAACCGATTGATCCACCTCACCGCGATAACCTTTTTCGTCGTAAAGATAAAAGCCCTTACCGTTCTTTTTACCAAGTCTTCCCGAAGTTTCAATTTTAGTCATACAGTCGGCCAGCTCAATTCTTGCTCCGAATGCTTTCTTAAAAATCTTAAGGACCTTCACACAAACATCTAAACCGACTTCGTCCATCAACGCAAAAGGCCCCATTGGCATTCCAAATTGTTTCACATAGGCTTTATCCACTTGTTCGATACTCATACCTTCCTGAAGTAAAAAGGCCGCTTCAGCCATATAAGGAAGTAACAGGCGATTCACCAAAAAACCAGGGCCATCTTTTACGACCACAGGCATTTTGCCCATTTTTTTAGAGCATTCAAAAACCGTCGCGATGGTTTCATCGGAGGTTTTAGTGCCCCGAATAACTTCGACCAAAGGCATTTTGTGTACGGGATTAAAGAAATGCATTCCGGCGAAAAATTCAGGACGAGGATGACCGAGAGACATTTCATTTACTGACAACGAAGAAGTATTTGTCGCGATGATCGAATCAGCCTTCATATTTTTTGCCGTTTCCGCAATAACCTTCTTTTTAATTTCCATGTCTTCAACGATGGCTTCAATCACTAAATCCATTTGACCAAAGCCGCTGTAATCTAATCCGCCACTTACTAAAGACAATTTTTGATCCATTTCATACTTAGTGATTCGTTTTTGCTTTAAAAGTTTTGCCCACAAATCGCGCGCATGTTTGATGCCTTTTCCGATGGCTTCAAAATTGAGATCCTTCATTCGCGTATCAATGCCTTTATCGGCCGCGATGTAAGCAATACCGCCGCCCATCGTTCCCGCTCCCAAAACGCCCAGACGTTTGACGTCTTTGGCTTTGACAGCAGCATTCGCCACCCCCGTTTGTTTTTTAACCATTTCAGTCAAGTAATAAACGTGAATTAAGGACTTACTTTCTTCGGTTACAGCTAACTCACAAAAACCTTCGCGTTCGATAGCCAAAGCTTTTTCGCGATCACTCATCCCATAAGAGTCCTTGACGACTCTTAATGCTCTAAGTGGCGCCGGATAGTGTCCGTGCGTTTGTTTCATCACACCCTTAAAGGCCTGAGAAAAAACCACTCGGCGCCCAATAAAAGATTCTAGAAATTTATCCATAACCGATTTTGCAGCGTAAGTTTTTTTACGTTTACGAGCCCCCTCGCTAAGGACTTTTTCTGCATATTTCTGAGTTTCTTCTTCTAAGATCGCCGGATGACAAACCTTATCAACCAAACCAATTTTTTCGGCTTTGGCAGCAGGTACGGTTTTGCCCGCTAAAATAATATCCAAAGACGATTGTAGACCCAACATTCGTGGCATTCGAATACAGCCACCAAATCCCGGCAAAATTCCTAACTGAATTTCGGGCAGCCCAATTTTAGTCGACTTATCATCGGACGCCAATCGGTAATCACAGGCCATAATAAACTCACAGCCGCCGCCAACACAAGCGCCGTGAACGGAGGCGATAGTGGGCATTGGAAGATCTTCAACTTCGGAAAATAATTTCTGTCCTTGATTAACCGCTGATTCAAATTGATCGCGACTATTCATTTTATTGATTTCATCGATATCAGCACCAGCGATAAAAATATTTCTTTTGTTGGATTTAAAAATGACTAATTTAAAACTAGAAGTTTTTAACTCCTTAATCACATCTCTCAATCGTTCCATCAAAGCCGTGTTAAATTTATTTACTTTTTCGCCAACCATGTCCAGCTCTACCACTGCAACCGATTGACCGCCCATTTGCTTAGGAACAATTTTAATACTTTCCAATGCCGACATTTAAAATTCCTTTTTTTTATTTTAATTACGCTTCATTTTCGATGACGATTGCGCCACCTTGACCGCCACCAATACACAAGGTTGCTAGTCCAAACTGAATACTAGATCGTTTCATTTCTTTCATTAGCGTGATCACCAATCGAGTGCCCGTCGCCCCTACCGGATGTCCTAATGCTATGGCACCGCCATTCACATTTAAGATCTCGGATTTCAGCTCGCCCACTTTTCCAGATAAACCCAATTTATTTTTTCCAAATTCATCGCTATCAAAAGCTTTTTGACAGGCCAAAACTTGCGCCGCAAATGCTTCGTTCAGTTCTACACGCCCGATGTCTTTCATTGATAGACCCGCCCGCTTTAAAGCAATAGGAGTCGAGTAAACGGGACCCAATCCCATACGCTCTGGCTCTAACCCAGCAAAAGCATAACCGCGAATTTTTGCAATAGGTTTATAACCTAACTGGTCAGCTTTTGCTCGGGACATCATCACTAACATCGCGGCTCCGTCTGTAATCGGACAGGCATTGGCAACAGTAATCGAACCGGTTTTTTTATCAAAAAATGGTTTCATCTTAGCCAAGGCTTCCATCGTTTGGCTTTCACGTGGTCCAACGTCATCAGCGATCACTTCTTTATATTCAGGAGGCAACATAATCGGAGTGATTTCCTGTTTTAATTTTCCTTCTTTGGTTGCACGGGCTGCATTCAAATGGCTTCTTAACGCCCACTCATCTTGCTGCAATCTAGAAATTCCAAATTCTTTAGCCAAAATTTCTGCTGTTTGACCCATGTTAATTCCAACAAAAGGATCAGTGAGTCCCGCCATTACGGAAATAATTGGAAAATATTGATCTCGCATGTTGCTGGTCAAAAGTGCTTTGATTTGCTTAAGATCCATTTTTAGTAACTGAAACAATAAAGGCAATGCTTGGGATGGCCCTTTAGCTGCAAATAATTTCCCGTAAAGATCCTGAAATTTTTGTGGTAATAATACCGGCATCTGCGACATGTTTTCTGTTCCGCCAGCAACCACGCACTCCAAAGTTCCCGCACGAATTTTATCATAGCCGCTAGAAATACTTTCCAAGGCTGAGGCACAGTTTCGGTGTACTGTGTAAGCCGAAGTTTTCTGCGGGATGCCTGACCCTAATGCAACGACTCTGGAAATGTTAACAGCATCCACTGGATTGCCCGCATTTCCGATGATGACTTCATCGACTAAATTCACATCCAATTGCGTCTGAGCAATCAGTTGCTTCAATGCAGTTTTGCCTAAATCAGCGGGATGAACTTTTGCTAATTTGGTTCCGGCTTTGGCAAAAGGAGTACGCACTCCATCGATAATAACTACATCTTGTGGTGACTTCATAAAATTCCTTTTTTGTGATAAATCTAGGGTACTTAAAAAGCTTTCACTTGAGTATACATGTTATAGACGTGCAGCATTAGTTGTAAGACATAATAATGTTTTCCCACCGACTCTGCCGTTGTGCCGAAAGTTTATACTGCCAGACAAGCCCCTTTGACGGACGGGTTTTTACCCTGATACTGTTACCTGTCGTTTTATAACTTGTGAGGCACAAAAATGAATCCTACGAATTCCGATAAAGAAATTCCCGCAAATCAATCTTTGGACCAAGAAGCCCTTGAATATCATACTAAAGGTAAGCCGGGAAAAATCGAGGTCATCAGCACAAAACCTTGTCATACAGAAAAAGCATTAAGCCTGGCTTATTCCCCAGGAGTTGCAGCCCCTTGTAAAGCTATCGCAAAGGACAGTTCTAAAGTTTACGATTACACGGCGAAAGGAAATTTAGTCGCCGTCATTTCTAACGGCACTGCGGTTTTAGGTTTAGGAAATATTGGACCGTTGGCTTCCAAACCGGTAATGGAAGGCAAAGGCATTCTATTCAAGCAATTCGCCGGCATCGACGTTTTCGATATCGAAATGAATGCCAATGAAGTGGATGTTTTCTGTAATGCTGTGAAGGCCCTTGAACCGACTTTTGGAGGCATTAATTTAGAAGATATTAAGGCCCCCGAATGTTTTGAAATTGAAGAACGACTTAAAAAGGAAATGAAGATTCCGGTTTTTCATGATGACCAACATGGAACAGCTATCATTTCTGGTGCTGCACTAATTAATGCCTGCAAAATTACCAATCGCAAATTAAGTGAAATCAAAGTTGTGGTTAACGGCGCTGGTGCCAG
>JAYSSX010000247.1:0-3705 GCA_043720315.1 Pseudobdellovibrionaceae bacterium
CTGGGCATTTCTTCCAATGAACCGATTATCCCGGTCTCCTCATCCAGAAGCAGAGGAAGTATATTCTTCAACTGTCTGTATTCATCAGTAAAAAGATCAGCTACCATCATTAAGTTTTTATCACCCGATACTTCGCTTTTAAGATCGATCTATGATCCAAGATCCATTTGAGTCAGCTTGACTTTCTTGATTTCTGCTGTAGTCTGAAATTCGCTGCAGGTACTACATCTGGGTATTTTTAAAACAACCTTGGTTTCAAATAGCCCATTAAGAAAGTTCATTTTGATAAGCGCACCGATCCTTGGTTTGGCGAAATCGCTATAAAAATGACTCAGCTCAAGAACAGCCATTCCTGCTAAAACATTAAGCATAGCAGGATGAATCGAGGCAATCGATTGACCCTCGCATGCATGATCTTCTGCCATACGGGCTAGTGGGGCATTTATCAGGTGACTATTTTGACGAGTTCTCAGGCATTCTAAACATGCAGTCTCCCGAGGAATCACTAGTGGTCCAATATACCCTACCATGTCCTGGAGGAATACCGGCAAGAAATGAATATTATTTTCAACGCAAAATTGATTCCAACGCAACAAGAGAGCCTGCCCACCATAAGGGATTGTTGCAAGTACTGTTTTACATTCTTTTGCGTAAGAGTTTTTCCATTCCTCTATGGATATGGCAGTCATTTGTGAGGTCATTTCACGAAGTAACGGGTCATCAACCAAAGTAACATTTTCAACGCCCATCTCCCGTAGTCCATCCTTAATCTTTAAGGAAAGGCTATTGACTCCGATAATACTGACCTTCTGGTCTACTATTTTTGCAATAGCGGTCACCGTATCTTTTCCCATCTGCCAGTGGAAAACATCAAAATTATCCTCATCGATTACAGACTCGCCTTCAATGTTTGTAACCAGAAAGTTTTTCCGGATCAGTTCGTCTGTTAAGCGTTGAACCTGGTCTCGAAATGGAAGGGGAAATTGGTTGACTATATTAGTTTGGGAGGAAGATCGTCCGGATGTTGCTGTTAAAATAATTAGAACCATTTCTAGCGCATTCTCTACTGAAATGGATATTTGATTCACTCCTCTTTTTAAAAGCACACCACCCGGATATTCAATTACTTGGAAGGGAAGAGCACGCAGGAGTTTATCATTCAAAATGCTATGATTTGGGTAATTTCTACAGAAGTGTCCACCGATATATCATTACAGGACCGACATGGTTCTGTCAAGCCTAACGGATAGGTTTCATTTCTAAATTTTTCGTCACTGACACCTTCTTAATCAAATATGTGAAAGTTGTCACTCACATGATCATAAGCATGAACACGTTGACGGATCCTGAGGATTATGCTTAAAACTATGAGACGTCCATGTAAAGACAGTGTCACCTGAATTTATTCTCTTAATGGCAACAGCCATTAATCCTTCAATGTCATGGAATGAAAGACTCGAACGTGGATGCGCCTTGAATTCTTTTTCAAGTTGGGCTTTGGTAAATTTTTTCGCCTTGTCGGTAAGAAGTCGGGCTTGGTTTTTTGGTAGTAGTTCACCTAATGTGCTCATAATTATTTAGTTTAGTACATTAATTTTCCATCCTTAACTCAGGAAATATAATAAATATTTGGATAGTTTCAACTCAGTGAAACCTAAAATAAATTAAACCCTCAGCTATGTCGAAGATTTTGCACTATCTGGTGATCTGCTTTTTCTTACTTTTATCATTCACAACCTTCTCGCAGGCTGTAAAGCTGTCAAGTTCAAAATTGTACATTCCAATTGCCGCAGGTAGTTATCTTATTGACCATTCCGGTAAACTGAATTTAGCTGATTTTACCTCAGAAAGTAAAAAGTTTACCTTTTTAGAATTGGATTCGGCACACGATAACATTCTTAAATCCAGTAAAGTATTTTGGATAAAATCCAGCTTTATTAATACCGATGATTTTGACAACGAATGGATCCTTGACTTTCAAGGATGGTCTAAAGTTAATTTTTATTATAAAGATGATTCTTCAAAATGGATAGAAAAAATTACCGGACATCTAATTCCCTACCGCAAGAGAGACCACCCGATCGGAAATCGAAGTTTGATTCGAGTACCCCTCAAGGCTCAAACAACAATTCCTTTTTATGTCAGACTCGAATCCTTACCTGACAATTTGCTAGCTCCAAAGAATCTGAACTTTACGGCCAGCTTACGAAGTCACCTTGAAAGAGAGGCACACATTGATGAACTTATTGTAAGTACTTTTATTGGAATTTGTATTGCTCTTTTCTTTTACAATCTTTTTATTTTTTCAGCCACCCGTGAATTAAGTACCCTTTTCTATTTGGGTCACCTTTTCGCGTTAAGCTATGTTGTTTCAAATAATTCGGGTTACCTCATTTC
Organism: Pseudobdellovibrionaceae bacterium; assembly: GCA_043720315.1. GTDB lineage: Bacteria > Bdellovibrionota > Bdellovibrionia > Bdellovibrionales > Bdellovibrionaceae > JAYSSX01. The sequence goes on from JAYSSX010000247.1 coordinate 2,398, forward strand.
TGCTTTAAAGTTCGTTGAGAACTTTCCAAGTTGGCGTGCGCCACTAGAGGCGCTTATGTCGGGCTGCAACTTTTTCTTTATTTGCCTTTTTACAATGCATTTTCTCCAAACTAAGAACTACCTCCCACAGTGGCATAAAGCATTAACGATTATCACAATATTTCTGGTTTTGCAGACCATCGCAGCTATCACAAAATTTGAGTTATTCGGAAAGATCATTTGGTTCATTGCATACATCGATATTTTTTTTCTTGTTAGCCTGGGAATAAAAAGTGTCCTTAGCAAAGTTCCTTCTTCTGGCTATTACATGCTCGCCTATGGCTTTACCTTTCTTGGCACCATTATTTTGACCAGTGCCTTTCTGGGAATCCTGCCAATCAATAATATTTTTATCCGAAATTCTACTCTGGCAGGATATGGATTGGAAATTATATTTTTCTCCTTCGCTATCGGTAATAAGATCAACACCTTACAAATCGAAACGAAGGCCCAGCAAAAAGTGATCATAAATAATTTTGAAGAAAGGGCTCAGATGCAGCAGAATATTGCGAAGGATCTAGAAAAAAAAGTGGAAGAACGAACTCATGAAATAAACGAGCAGAAAGAGATTATACAAGCAGAGCGAGAAAAATCACAGATACTCCTTTTGAACATCTTCCCTAAACATGTGGTTGATGAATTAATTAATTCCGGTAAGTACCAACCCAGATATCACCCCACTGTAACGGTAATGTTCACTGACTTCAAGGGGTTTACTAACACGGTTTCCACTATCCCACCAGACAAACTTGTTTCAGAACTCAACGACCTATTCCACCATTTTGATGACATCATAATAAAATGCGGCCTAGAAAAAATAAAGACGATCGGAGATGCTTATATGGCTGCCTGCGGACTTTCTGATGATAATCCTGATCATGCCGTTCAATGCGTAACCGCGGCTAAACAAATATTGGAATACCTCCATAAACGTAACTTGAGTAGTGCGATCAAGTGGGAAATCAGAATCGGTCTGCATTCCGGCTCAGTGGTAGCAGGAGTTGTTGGGAAAAATAAATTTACTTTTGACCTATGGGGAGACACCGTTAACATTGCAAGTCGAATCGAATCGGCTTGTGAAATCGGATATATTAATGCTTCGGCATACACCTTTGATTTAGTGCAAACTAAATTTTCGGGCCAGTATCGCGGGAAAATCGATATAAAAGGAAAGGGCGAAATTGATATGTATTATATAAGCTGAAAACAAAACAAATCTCAAAAGACGCGTGCCGTCAAAAAAGGAATAGATGGTCATTCATGAAATCA
>JAYSSX010000248.1:0-8921 GCA_043720315.1 Pseudobdellovibrionaceae bacterium
CCCATTCGGTAACCCGCGCAGAGTCGGCTTTTTGCATAAGACTGAGAATTCTGTTTAACATCGGCAACATTTTCTCGTCTTTAGACTTGTCGCTGATTAAATTATAAATTTCTAAAACTTTATCATTGGCCCACTTAGCCCGGCGTCCATTGGGATATTCATTTAAATAGCTAATACAATCTTCAACCAGATTGACGTATTCACTTTGTTTTGTAGCATTTTTAAATCGGTCTTCATATTTGGCTTCGCCTTCGGAATTAAATTCGACCTTCGCCGTCTCAACGTTTTCCGTAGGAATCTTAATGTTCAGACCAAAGCGCAGTTGTTTTAGCCGTTCTGTTGCAGATTTAGTTTCTTTAACTTGAATGCTTTGATCGAGAAAACTTAGTGCGGCTTCATTATTTTTTGCAAAAGCAGCCATATCCGCAGCCCAAAAATAAGATAAGGCCAATTGGTCCTTCGAAATCATATCTGAATGCGACTGCAAATATTTAATTTGATCCCAAATCAAACTTGAATGAGACTTCAAAAGAAGGTCAATCCATTTAAGTCGTAAACTAAGGGAATTATCAGCCAGTTCCTTTTTCCAAGGAAGCGATCGTTGGTCATTTAACTCGGCATCCGCTTTTTGCAAGAAGTATTTCATGGATGCATCCGTAATTTCCGATTGGAGCAGGCAACGCGAGTAGGTCAGTAAAATCCAGCCTTTCAACAATGGAAATTGGGTTAATGCAGGTTTGGCTTCCTTTAGACACTCATCCTTTTTCTTATTTAACGAACTTTTCTTAAATTTCTTTAGGTTTTCAATTTTGGAATTTTTTTCGACTTTGGACAAATTGATTTCTTCAACAAAAATCCCTTCGGATGCCTTGCTTACCGAGCTCAAAGTTGCGTAAATCAAAACCAAAACCGCTAATATTCTATTTGTTTTTTCTAAGATCATATAAACCAGCATCCTCTATTTTTTTTACCAAATTTTGATCATTTAACCATTCAGCCTGGGTAACATTGTATTTTCTTTTTTCTACATTGCTAAAATAAATATATTTAATTCCTAAATTCTGCGCTTCGGTTTGCCAGCCCTCTTCGGAATTGTAGATCTTCCTTACGGCTTCTTCGCGCACTCCAGAATCAATACCGTGCGACCAGACATGCGCCGGATATCCAAGGATAACTTTTTTACCCAAAAACAAAGCCGGGTGATTATATTCGGGAGAAATCAAAATAGGATCGTCGGGCGCCACCGAAGCCAATAATACGTTAGCGATATCGATACTTTTCTTTTCCTGTAATGCCACTGACCCTGGAGGAGTTAAGACCACTCGAAAAACCTGAATTAAACCTGAAAAGAAAAAGAAAATAACCAGAATCATATGCCATTTTGCAGGCAGTTTTTTGAGTGCAAGTTCATAAAAATAAAAACTGATTAAAATATACAGCCAAATAATAATTTTAATTTGATCCCAATCCCAACGAGCCAAAATAAGGTGCGAAAATAGAAAAAACAAAACCAGGGCATAGATTGCCGTAAAGTTTTTTTCTTTAGTTGCAAAATATCCCACCCAAAATAAAGCAACTAACCAAGGACCAAAATTTTTGATCCAGGCCAGTAATATTTGTCCATTTTGAATCTGCATCCATGATGAACTCCAATGTACAACTCCCGCCGCACCAGTTCCAGAAAAAGCCGAATGCAATAAAAACGGTGCAGCCACGATCATTGAAATTAAAAATACGCAGATCGGTTCTTTTTCTACCTTCCGGGTTTGCAAAAACCGTATGACCAAACTTCCGGAAATAAAAACCGTTATGATAAAAAAACTATGTAGATGAAATATACCTAAACTACCCCAAATCAATGCAAATGCGGCGGCTTCATGCCTATTAAGAAACTTTATGTGAACAGCGGTGAATTTTTTTAAAATAAAAAGCCCTGCTGGAAGCGCGAACAGAAACCCTCGCTGAGTGATAAATACGGAGAGAATTATATTTTTCCACGAAGTATCTGTCCCTGGACCCCAGGGATAAGCCTGCAACAATTCAGAAAGATCTGTAAATCCGCCACTGGCAAATACCAACAGCACACCCCAAAGGCCCATCCAACGATCTAAAACCGAAATTAAAACCAATGACAAAACCAGTCCGACTAAAAACAGATGAATATTAGTCGGAACTTTAATGCTTTCGAGCAAAGCATTAAAAAAATCCATTCCAAAAGGATATTTTAAACTTTCACCAGCGTAGATTAGGTTCTCCGGCCAAAAATGATAACCGCTGGCAAAAGACTTAATCATTTGAATATGAAAAGGCAGGTCTCCCAAATTATTAGGGTTCGCAGTTTTGTACCAACCATTGACCGCATAAAAAATATAGTAAAACTGAAAAAACACGAGGATTAAAAAGGGCAAAAGAAAAAAGAAGTCGGCTTCGATAAACCATTTCTCTTTTTTCCCTTTGTTTAGATAGAAACTAGCGGCTAGACCACCGACTAGAGATATGACACTGGTCACTGCGGTGAGACTGCCGAAGATCAAAGACAGAATGACGCCAATGAGCGTACTGGCTGCCACTAGAGTCAGTATAATCATCGGCTCTCTCCCGCAACGTAGAATTCAGGTTTTAATTCTTCAATGGTTGGAAAATCTTTTTTATTAAAATAAATAAATGCATCAATTCTCGAGTCACGGATTTGGACTTTACATTTCCAAAACTCACCCATTAAACGTTTATCAAAAACGGTCTCTTGGCCTTCATCAACCAAACCAACCGAAACATCTACAAAATCCAAATCCGTCACTAATCTGATTGGTTGGTAAACGACAGCAGAGTAATTCTCTAAAATCCAAGGAAAAGGCCAGCCTTCCTCGGTTGAAATTAAAATCTTTTGATGCAACTTCAAAGGATTAATCGAATTATTTAAATTGGCGATGATACCATTAACATCGTATTGAGTTTGTACGTAAACAAAAGGATGTTTCATATCAATTGGGCTTCTGATGCTAGTGACATAAATCCAGTAAACTGCAGAGAAAATCGGTAATACTAAAAAGACAGTAGCAAAAATTTTATTATTTAATACTAGTCCCCAGTTATCGGAGCGAATTTCATTTTTTAATTTTTCTTTATTCGACTTTGATTTAGACTTCTCAATCGTTTTACTTTCACCAAGCCCCGAAAAGTCTTCAACTACAAATCCTAATACAGCCATAAATGGCCATACTATAGACATTAAACACCAAGGTGTTTTATAAGGAATGGCCGAATAGATTAGTCCTAATATCAAAGCAAAAACGGAAGTCCACTTGGTACGGGTTTTAACATTCATAAAAAGCGAAATACATAATATCATTCCGACCAAGGCATAAGATTCGTACCTAAATATAAGTTCAGCCCAAAAAATAAAAGGCTTGTTATGTCCAGCTCCAGCCACACCGGTTTTTGTCCAAGGCAAAAAAGCATTGAAGAAATCAGCCAGACTGTGAAGATCTCGACCAAACCCCGAATACAGAAGTACAAAGAATGCCAAGGTTAGGTAGAAGACTTTTTGAATTTTAGATTCAGCGAAGTACACCCTAGCGGTATTCATCACTTCTTTGCCCAGTTTGGCAGGTTTCATAAATGATTTAGAGAAGATAATCATGCAGGCAACCAAAGTGGCAATAACGTTTAAAATAAAAGTTTCTTTATTTGCCAAACAGCCAAAAGCTCCGATGATTAGATAAATAAAGCCCGATTGCCGATGAGACTTTTCTTCGGCAAATAAAGTATTTATACAACCTGCAAAAAAAATAATTTGGAAAAAAACAAAAAAACTTTCGTGAATGGCCGAGCGACTATAAAAAATCATCGCCGGACTGAAAGCCAGCGCCCAACAAATCCAGCGTTCGGTGGAAGCGGTGCTGAAAAACTGATCCGGACGATTGATTTTATTTTTAAAGAACCAATAAAGGACAAAAACAATCGTAAATAAATTAAAAAGTGCAGTCATCGCACGCATTGGGCTGATACCATAACCAAAGAAAAATCGGCCCAACTGAAAAAGGTAAAATAAAAATGGCCCATGATAATTAGTCGGATCGTAGTTAAAAAATCCATCTTCCCACATTTTATTAACAAACCAACCATTGATGGCTTCATCATGATGCGGAGGTTTATTGTCCAAAAAATAAAATCTTAAGACGCTGGCCAAAACGAGCAGCAAAATGATTTCATATTTGGTCAATATCGTCTTAAGGAAAGATTTCAATTTTTTTCCTTATCTTCAGACAAAACAATGGCCTTTTCTAAAACTGATTGGACTTTTTCTAAATTGGAATCAATTTCTTTTTGCTCTTTGTATTTTCCGACGGCTGCTTCCGGAGCAAAACTCATCACTTGAAATAGTTCGACCATTTTTTTAATTTCTTCACCTAATTCTCGGCGAATGCTTGGTGGTGCCGAATCTAATATTTTATCCAAGTTCATTCCTCCCGCCGAAGAAATGTGACCCAAAATATAATAGATCAAATTCGTTGATTCCGTAGCCACGGCACGCCAGTCTTTTTTGTCATTAAGAGCACGCATTCTTTTCATGCGTTTAACAAGTTCCACTTTTAATGACTTTTGCTTTAGGCCAAATTGAAATTCTTTACGCGCATGCCAAACCAGAATTCCGGCAACCAATAGAAAAACCACGACCCACGTCACTAAAGGCATTTTAATCGGTGGCTGATCCAGCTTCATAATTAAAACAGGTAAGGCCAAAGCCTTTTCTACCTTAACTTGATTTTTGGCATTCTCCATTCGCTGATCCTGCACAGCACCTTTTTGTCCCGGCGAAATCGTCAATTGAATCGGCTCCGTCGTTTTGGTGACATATTTTCGTGTCACTGGATCAAACATGGAAACAGAAAACTTAGGAATCGTTAAAGAACCTTCCTGGCGCGGAACAATAAGTACCTCAAACTCTTTATAACTTTTTCCATTTTTGAAAAATTTGGATTCTGATTTCGTATCGAATAACTCGACAGTGTTTGGAAGATTTAATGGCGGCAATTCAATAAGTTTTGCATTTCCAGAACCTTCGAAACGAACCTTTAAAGATAAAGGCTGATGAGCAGGAAATTTTTCTCCTTCAACAAAAGCATTTACGTCAAATTGACCAACGGCTCCGCTGAAGTCTCCAGGTTTGCCTTCGGTAGGTAAAGGGTTTACTTTGATTTTTACGCGCTCGCTGGAACGAGTATAGGTATAGGCCTGGCCAAATCCGAAACTTCCCATCGGACCTGTAGGTAACTGGGCGCTGGCTTTAACCTTATATTCATCGATGACCGCTGTTCCTGACTTAATCGGAAATAAAGCATGGCTGGCCAATAAAGCTTTACGATAAGGCACACCATTGATCACTTCCTGAGTAAAATTCAACGCTGGCACTTCTTCAATAATTTCTTTCCAAAAACCCTTGAGATCAGGAAACTTCAATCGATCTAAAGATAATAGATTACCGCGAGTATATAGGTACCAATTAGCAACTATTTGTTCGCCTTCAAAGACTTCATTTTTGTCGACTTCGACTTGAATAAAAAAAGCTTCGTTGGGATTGATCGGCGCTCGTTGTTGCGCGTTTGGAACGTTCATTCCTCGCCGCTGTAACAGCTGGTTAAACATTTCTTCGGCATCATCCATATCGTCAAAGAAATTCCCGGCACCGCCGCCAGGATTTACTTGACCACGGCCTCGTGGAACTTTTGCAGCGCCACTTCCTTGAGTGGATATAGTCATCACAATTGGTTTGGTAAACTGCGGTTTACCAGCGACGACCACCTCAAAAGCCGGAATCGAAATTTTACCAGCCTTTTTAGGCGACAACATATAATTGAAGTCTTGTCTGCGAATCGTATCGAACTGCATTCCGTTAGCACCTTGAACCAATTTGCTGCTGGTACTGCTGGAGTTCCAAGTATTCACCAAATCAAAACCGTCTAAATTGGGAACTCGAGGTTCAGAAACGTCGACTTCTTCACTGGATTGTACTGAAACAACCAAAGTAAAAGAATCACCAATGCCGGCTTCAGTTCTATCAACGGTGGCCGTTACCTGTAGACCAGCAAAGGCTATCCAACTAAATAAAAGAAAATAAACGAATACGAAATATTTCGTAAGGAAAATATTACCAGTCTTTATCACGAGGTTTCTCCTTAATAATTTTCTTATTAAATTCGGCACGGATTTTTTGTTCCTGCTGACGTAATTCATTCAAAATTTTATTTACATCACCTTGAGTTAACTCTTCACTTTTAAATGGCTTAGGCTGTGGATTATTTTTTCCGTATTTTTTAGGCTGATCTTCTTTAGGATCTTCTCCCTTATCCTTGTCCTTAGGATCTTTTGAATCTTTGCCATCGCCCTTGTCTTTTTTGTCCTGATTGTCTTTTTGATCCTTATTTTCTTTATCTTGCTTGTCGCTTTTACCTTTACCGCCATTTTCGCCGGTGAGAAGTTCAATATTAACTTTGGTTTCAAATGATTCAGGATTTATATCTAAAGCTTTCTGATAGTGCGAAAGTGCCTGTTCCTTGTCTTCGCCCTTGGATAAAAGCACTCCCTGATTGTACTCGGAGATAAATTTAACTTCGGGATTATCAGAAATCGTTGCGCTACTTTGCAGTGCCCGTAAAGCCTCATCCGTTTTACCAAGATTTTCCAAAGCAATCGCAAAATTAATTTGCACCTCAGCACTATAAGGATTCAAACCTAAAGCTGCCGCAAATTTTTCGACAGCAGCATAATAATTTTTTGTTTTAAGTTCTGCCAAACCCTGATTGTTTAAATCAACAAAACTTTTAGAGTTTTTAGAACGGTCAGTAGTTTTTAATTTCACCGCTTTAAATTCGGGCTCTTTAGGGGCAGCGTCTTCGCCCTTTCCTGATTGGGGTTCATGATTGGTTTGCCCCGGTTGTTGGGGGTCGGACTCTCCGTTATTAGGAAGCGGCACCTCAGTCTGCTCTGTCTGCGACCCAGGTGTGTGCTGATTCGAAACGGTTTCGTCACCAGGTGCAACTTCACCCTTTAGATTGGCTGGCTCTTCAGACGACTGTGCTGCCGACCGAGATTTTGCATTCGCCGCAAATGCTGCAGTTAAACTTAAAACCAACAGCATTGAAAAAATAAATGAAATTGATTTCTGCATCATGCTGGTGGCACCTCAAATCGGCCTTTCCACAAACGATAGCCAGACTTTCTTTCGCCAAGAATTAATTCCAAACAACCCAGAATAAATACCGCAATTAAAACAATTTGAAATTTCTCATCGTATTGAGTCGCTACTTGCGATTCAAACTGCGTTTTTTCCAATTTATTGATATCTTCCACTAAATTCGTCAGATAATTAGATCCAAATGAAGAAAAATAAAAACCGCCGCGGCCACTTTCGGCCAGGGCTTTTAATTCCTTTCCATTGACCGTCGTCAAAATGGTTTGACCCTTATTATCTTTTTTATAACCGCGTAAATATCCCATCTGGTCACGCTGCGGGATCGGCGCACCCTTTTCCGTACCGTATGCAATGGTGAAAATTCGATAACCTTTCTCGGTTAACTTTTTCGCCATATCTAGGGCCCCGGGCTCTTGATCTTCTCCGTCACTGGCAATTAAAATAACCCTCGTTACTTTGGTCGAAGAATCTTCAGAAGTTCCGCCACGTTCAAAGGCCGATTGGGCTTCAGCAAGTGCCGCCGCAAATTCGGTTCCTTGCGAACTGACGGAAAGGGTCGATAAGGCATCTATGTACATCTTTAAAGCCGAGGGATCGTTTGTAATTGGAGACATTAACGACGCCGAACCAGCAAAGGCAATCAAACCAATTTTATGTCCAGGCAACATTTCTATTAATCGGGATATTTCAATCTTCACCTGCTCTAAACGACTGGGGCGTAAGTCTTCTGCCAACATACTTTCCGAGACATCGACAGCCAACATCAGTTCGATACCTTCGGATTTCACTTCGGTCGTGCTTTGTCCCATTTGCGGCCTTGCCAGCGCAACCAGCATTAAAAACAAAACTAACATTTGCGTAAATCGTTTCCAGCGGCGACGATTCTTCGATAAAGACATCGTTAAAAAGGGAGCCAATCTTTCTCCTAGATTTTTCGACATTTTTTTCTGGCTGAGTTTATCAAAAATAATCATAAATAAAATAAGGACAACAAAAAGATATAACCAATGAAATGCCGAGAGGTTTTCAAAACGAAACATTATGGAACCCTCCGCATGATACTCAAATTTAACAGGCTACTGGCAATATAGATTCCAAATGCTATCCACAGCAAAAGTTGGTAGTGTTCGTTGTAACGAGTGTATTTATTGACATCAATTTTAGTTTTTTCTAATTGATCTATATCTTTAAAGACCCCAGCCAAGGAGTCTTCTCGGGAGGCTCGGAAATATTTTCCGTTAGTCTCTTTAGCCATTCGAGATAATAACTCGTCGTTTACTGTTGATTCAAATGGCTGATAGGTTTTAACTTTATTGCCAAAAACATCTTTTTGATAAACCGGAATTTTAGTGGGGCCGTCGCGTCCGATACCAATGGAATAAATTTTGACTCCATAACCTTTGGCGATTGCCAGCCCAGTTTCGGGATCAATCGTTCCCGAATTATTCTCACCGTCAGTCATAAAAATAACAACACGACTTTTTGCAGTGGAATCTTTCAATCGACCAGCGGCATTGGCCAAAGCCACACCCAAAGCAGTTCCATCTTTTATTCTTGCCTGCTGAGCGGTTTGTACTTCGTCGATGCGAGCCAAAATCATTTCATAATCCAAAGTCAACGGAATGAGGGTAAACGCCTCACCGGCAAAAATGACAACACCTATTCGATCGGAAGAACGAGATTTAACGAATTGTTTAATTGTTTCTTTCGCCGACTCCAAACGATTCAA
>JAYSSX010000249.1:0-8870 GCA_043720315.1 Pseudobdellovibrionaceae bacterium
CCAGTAACTGGATTTGCTACTAAAGTTATCTCCGAGTCTAAATCTTCAGACATCAAGCCAACCATTCTATTATTGAATGAGGCTGGTCAGGTTCAGAATCTTCCAGGTAAAGATATTCCAGCTCGATACTTATTGCCGGTTGGCGCGCAGTTACTTGTGACTGACGGTCAAGAGATCAATGCCGGTGATACCGTTGCCAAGATCCATAGAGAAACTTCAAAAACTCGTGATATCACGGGTGGTCTACCGCGAGTTGCCGAATTATTCGAAGCTCGTAAACCAAAAGAAGCAGCTATCATTTCTGAAATTGACGGTTATGTAACTTTCGGTAAAGACTTAAAAGGTAAACAACGTGTGATCGTTACGCCAGAAATTGGCGAACAACGTGAATACTTAATTCCAAAAGGTAAACACGTAGCGGTTCGTGAGGGTGAGTTCGTTAAAGCCGGTGAGTCTTTGATGGATGGACCAACAAATCCGCATGACGTGTTAGCTGTATTGGGTGAAAAAGCTTTGGCTAGCTACTTATTGAACGAAATCCAAGAAGTTTATAGACTTCAGGGTGTTGGTATCAATGATAAGCACATCGAAGTTATCGTTCGTCAGATGTTGCGTAAAGTACAAGTTGTTGAAGCTGGAGACACTCGTTTCTTAGCTGGTGAACAAGTTGAAAAATACTCTTATGAAGCAGAAAATGACCGCATAACTAAAGAAGGCGGCCAAAACTCTACTAGCGAGCCATTATTACTAGGTATCACTAAAGTTTCGTTAAGTACGGATAGCTGGATTTCTGCGGCTTCATTCCAAGAGACTACAAAGGTTCTTACGGATGCAGCGATTAACTCTAGAATCGATAACTTACGCGGCTTAAAAGAAAACATTATTATGGGTCGATTGATTCCTGCAGGTACTGGTTTGACGTCTTATAAACGTTGGAAAGTAGCTGTAGTAGACGAAGATATGCCGGTGACGACTAGTTCGTTACCAGCGATAACGGCGTCTCCAGCCACTTAGTTCAAATTTTGAGCTAGGGCTGACTTCCCCCTCTGAATGAGCCCGGACTGAGGAAAATCAAGAAATCCTAAAAAGCCCATCAAAAAAGATGGGCTTTTTTATTGACCAAAGACGTTAATTCAAGCTACTTTGCCCGTCTTGGTAATTGAGTAATCCATTAAAACTTCGATGAAAATTGAAAATTTGGGTGAAGCAATTAGGGCAAAGCTATTTTTTTAATAACTAAAAAGATGAGCTTCAGTAGCAAAGAAAGAGGTGCAAATGCCAACAATTAACCAGCTAATCAGACGTGAGCGTACGGTTCAAAAGAACCAAACTAAATCACCCGCATTACAGGCATGTCCACAAAGACGTGGTGTTTGTACTCGTGTGTATACAACAACTCCAAAAAAACCTAACTCGGCTTTAAGAAAAGTAGCTCGTGTTCGTTTATCAAACGGATATGAAGTAACTTCTTATATTCCAGGTGTCGGTCATAACTTACAAGAGCACAGTGTTGTTCTTATTCGTGGTGGTCGTGTTAAGGATTTACCGGGTGTGAGATATCACATTGTTCGCGGTGTTCTTGACTTACAAGGTGTTAATGGTCGTCTTCGTGCTCGTTCAAAATACGGCGCTAAAAGACCTAAGAAATAATTGAGAGAGGTTAATCATGTCTAGACGTAAAAAGAATTATAAAAGAGAAATTATTCCTGATCCAGTTTACAAAGATGTCGTTGTTGCTAAGTTCATCAATAAAATGATGGAACAAGGTAAAAAAGGTGTTGCACAGAAATTATTTTACGGAGCTCTTGATGAGTTAAAAGGTAAAGTAGCTGGCGAAGAGCCTTTAGCAGTTATGAAAAAAGCTTTAGAAAATACTAAGCCTGCTTTAGAAGTTCGCTCTCGCCGTGTTGGTGGAGCTACTTATCAAGTTCCTGTTGATGTTAGACCATCAAGAAGACTTGCTTTAGCTATGCGTTGGTTGATCGCTTATTCACGCGAGCGTGGAGAAAAAGATTATTCAAAGCGTTTAGCTGCAGAGCTTTTGGATGCTTTTAATAACCGCGGTAACGCAATCAAAAAACGTGAAGATGTTCATAAAATGGCAGAAGCTAATAAAGCTTTCTCTCATTACAACTGGTAATTTTCGTTATATTTCAGAGGGTCTTGCTGCATGAGTTATATGGATCCCCAAAGTATAGATGAATTAAAGTTCACTAGAAATTTTGGGATCATGGCTCACATAGACGCCGGCAAGACCACCACGACAGAACGAATTCTTTATTTCTCAGGTAAAAATCATAAAATTGGCGAAGTTCATGATGGCGATGCCACCATGGACTGGATGGAGCAAGAGCAAGAGCGCGGTATTACTATCACTGCAGCGGCTACGACTTTGTCTTGGGCGGAACATCGAATTAATATCATCGATACTCCGGGGCACGTCGATTTTACAATTGAGGTTGAGCGTTCGCTGCGAGTTTTAGATGGTGCTATCGCCGTTTTTGACGGTGTCAATGGGGTTGAACCTCAGTCTGAAACCGTTTGGCGCCAAGGGGACAAATATAAAGTTCCGCGCATTTGTTTTATAAATAAAATGGATCGCGTAGGTGCTGATTTCGTAATGTCTTTAAATTCGATCAAAGAAAAATTAGGTGCGAATCCTATTCCAATACAAATTCCGATAGGACTAGAAGATGCATTTGTTGGTGTCGTGGATTTATTGGAAAACAAAGCCTACGTTTGGAATTCAATAGATGCGAATGATAAATTTGAAACTCAAGCGGTTCCTAAAGATTTAGAAGTAGAAGTTAATAAATTAAGAACTGAAGTGATCGAAATGATCGTTGAGTTTGATGATGCTATTTTTGAGAGATATCTCAACGGAGACAACGTTACCTTGGCCGAGCTTCGCGCTTGCCTCAGAAAAGGAACTTTGTCTTTGAAATGTACCCCTGTTCTTTGTGGTGCTGCTTTTAAAAACAAAGGCATTCAGCCTTTGTTAGATGCAGCCGTATTTTACCTACCTTCGCCTTTAGATGTGAGTGCTGTTATTGGGAAAAAACCTGATGATGAGACGAAGGAAGTTGTTTGCAAAGTGGATTTCCAAGCGCCAGCTGTGGCACTAGCATTTAAAATTGCAAATGATCCATTCTCAGGAGCATTGACTTATATCCGTGTTTACTCAGGCACTGTTAAAATGGGCGAACAGGTATTGAATCCTCGCATAGATAAAAAAGAGCGCGTTCAAAAATTAGTAAAAATGCATGCGAACAGTCGGACTGAAGTTACCGAGCTAAAAGCCGGTGATTTAGGTGCTATTGTTGGAATGAAGTTCACTGGTACAGGAGATACGCTTTGCGATCCAAAACACCCTGTGGTTTTAGAAAGTATTACTCCACCGGAGCCAGTCATTTCCGTGGCTGTCGAAGCAAAATCTTCAGCTGACCAGGATAAAATGATGATTGGTTTAGAGAAGCTCACAAAAGAAGATCCTTCTTGTCGTTTGCGCATCGACCCGGAGACGGGCCAAACATTATTATCTGGTATGGGCGAATTGCATTTAGATATTTTAATTGATCGGTTAAAGCGCGAACATAAAGTTCAAGCCAATGTTGGTAAACCGCAAGTTTCCTATAGGGAAACGATTCAAAAATCAGTCACAGAAGAATTTGTTTTTGATCGAATGATTGCAGGCGAAGAACAATTTGCTCAGGTAAAAATTTCTATCGAGCCAACGAGTAAAGGTACCGGAGTTCAATTTGTAAACTCCTACAAGCCAAGTCAGCAATTATCGCAATCAATTATCAAAGCGGTGGAATCCGGCATAAAAGAGGCGGCTGAAGTTGGTCCAATCGCGAGTTATAGTATGGTTGATGTAAAAGTTACCCTACTGACTTTAGGTTTTCGAGACGAGAAAACCTCTTCTGAAATTGCATTTAAGGCTGCTGGGTCATTAGCTCTGCGAGAAGCAGTTAAAAAAGCTCAACCAGCGATCTTAGAACCCATCTTTAAATTGGAAATTACCTCTCCTGATGAATTCGTAGGCAATGTTATCGGAGATCTTAATGCACGCCGTGGCAAGATTCTAAATATTGGCCTGAAGCCTGGGGGTGGTCAGCTCATCTCCGCAGAAGTGCCTCTAGCGTCTCTATTCGGCTACGCAACGGATATTCGTTCTGCCAGCCAGGGTAGAGCCTCTTTCAGCATGGAATTTCTTGAATACGCCCAATTACCGCCAAAAATTAAAGAAGAACTACTCATTAATTTGGGCCGCTTCTAGTACCTATAAAAAATATTTATTTATTTTAACTTTCTTTTTTGACAAGTCGATTTTAATTCGGCATATTTGCCGACTTGCAACGCTAGTAGCGAGCATTGGTTCAAAATAAAGATCTTTGTCAATTGATTTGGTTTATTTGATTTAGTTTTTATCTTGAAGCTGTGTCTGCTCTAGAAGTATTAACCTAGCGAGAGAGAGTTGAAGATATGCAGAATCATAAGATTAGAATTCGCTTAAAAGCATTCGATCATAAATTATTAGATCAATCGACTAAAGAGATTGTTGAAACGGCACGAAGAACTGGAGCCAAGATTGCTGGCCCGATTCCACTTCCGACAAGAATTAATCGTTACACAGTGTTAAGATCACCACACGTGGACAAAAAATCTCGTGAGCAGTTTGAGATAAGAACTCATAAGCGCATGTTGGATATTTTGGAACCTACACAGCAAACTGTCGATCAGCTCATGAAACTCGACCTCTCTGCTGGTGTTGATGTAGAAATTAAACTGTCAGCAGTCTGATAGGAGTAAAGTGTGAGTACAGAAGTTAATAAAAATTCTATTAAGTTAAATGGTCTATTCGCCTTCAAAGAAGGTATGTCGACTATATACAATGAACAAGGTGAAGCAGTTCCCGTAACTGTTCTTCGATATGAGCCTTGGGTTGTATCTCAATTAAAAACAGATGAAAAAGATGGCTATTCAGCGGTTCAAATCGCTTGCCGACCTAAGAAAGCGAAGAATTCTTCTGCTGCTGAAGTTGGACATTTGAAAAAAGCAGGAATGGAAGTTGGTGCCGCTTTTGTTCGTGAAGTTCGTCAATCACTTCCTGAAGGTGTTAGCCTGGGTGACCAAGTTGGCATTGATTCAGTTACTAAAGGTGACATTGTCAAATTAACAGGAACTTCTAAAGGCCGTGGATTTCAAGGTTCAGTTCGTAGATTTAATTTTGCGGGCGGTCCGGCAACTCACGGTTCTAAATTTCATAGACGTCCGGGTTCAAGCGGTAACAGAACATGGCCGGGACGAGTAATGCCAGGTAAAAAATTTCCAGGTCACTGGGGTGACGAAACAGTTACAGTTAAAAACGTAATTGTTGTTGATGTAATCCCAGGTGAAGGTGTTGTTTTAGTTAAGGGACCTGTACCAGGCGCAAGAAACTCATTAGTTAAAATGGTAAGAGAGTAGACTATGGCAACAGCAAATGTATTAAACTGGAAAAAAGAAAAAGTAGGAACTGTTGAATTAGACGCTTCAATATTCGAAGCTGAAATTAAAAACGAAGTTCTTCACTCGGTTGTAAACTGGCAATTAGCTTCTCGCAGAGCAGGTACTCACATGGTTAAGACCAGAGCCCTTGTTAGCGGTGGTGGTAAAAAGCCGTTTAAGCAAAAGGGAACAGGTAATGCCCGTCAGGGTTCTACAAGATCTCCTTTGATGCCAGGAGGAGCAAAGCTTTTTGGTCCAGTACCAAGATCTTATGCTTACGCACTTCCTAAGCAAATGCGAAGAGTGGCTTTAAGAATGGCTCTTTCTCATTTGAATAAAGAAGGAAAGCTATTTGTAATTGATAATATTAAGTCAGAAGGCAAGACAGGCGAATTCGCAAAACGAGTAGCTGGCTTTGGTTTAAAAAAGGCCCTTCTTGTTGACACTACTGCAAATGAAAAAGTTAAAAGAGCTTCTAATAATTTGAAAGCATACAAATACATGGCCGTAATGGGTGTGAATGTTTACGATCTTTTGAAATATGATGCAGCCGTAATCTCTAAAGATTCTTTAGCTTCTTTAGTTGATCGTTGTAAGGCGGAGTAAATATGAAACTATTAATTAAACGACCTTTAATTACTGAAAAGAACACTTACCACAACGCAATTGGCGTATATGTGTTCGAAGTTGATTTAGGTATTAATAAATTAGAAATTAGAAAAGAAGTTGAGAAGCAGTTCAACGTGAAAGTGGATTCCGTAAAGACAAGTATTTGCAGAGGACACGCCAAGGCAAACAAATTTGGTCTCAGCAAAGTTCCTCATTGGAAAAAAGCTTACGTTAAGCTTGCTGCTGGCGAAAAGATTGCTTTGTTTGAGGGAGTATAAGAATGGGTATTAAAATATTTAATCCGACATCTCATGCAAGTCGCGGTAAAACGGGATTTGATTTTAAAGAGTTAACTAAGCGTTACCCTGAAAAATCTTTGACCGAGCCTTTAAGAAAAACCGCGGCGAGAAATAATACTGGTATGATCACTATGCGACATATCGGTGGTGGACATAAAAGAAGATATCGTTTGGTTGATTTCAAACGTACTAAAATTGATGTTACCGCAAAAGTATTGGCGATCGAATACGATCCAAACAGAACTTGTCGTATTGCTTTGATTGGTTACATTGATGGAGCGAAAGCTTACATCTTGGCTCCAATCGGTTTAAACGTTGGCGATGAAGTTATTTCTAGTGATAAAGCCGATATCAAACCAGGAAATGCGCTTCCACTTCAATCTATCCCAGTAGGTACAACTATCCATAATCTTGAAATGCGCCCAGGTAAAGGCGGTCAGATGGTTCGTGGTGCTGGAGTAGGAGCTGTATTGGTTTCTAAAGATGGCCAATATTGCCAAGTAAAATTGCCTTCTGGTGAAGTAAAATTAATTTTGTCAGTTTGTAAGGCTTCAATCGGTCAAGTAGGAAATACGGACAACGAAAACATTAAACTAGGTAAAGCTGGTCGTTCTCGTTGGAGAGGTATCAGACCAGGAGTTCGTGGTATGGCCATGAATCCAGTAGACCATCCATTAGGTGGTGGTGAGGGTGTTGGTAAAGGTCATCATCCTGTAACTCCATGGGGACAACCATGTAAGGGTTATAAAACAAGACATAATAAACGTACTAATTCTTCCATTGTGAAGCGTCGTAAATAGGAGTAGTTGTGGCACGTTCGGTAAAAAAAGGTCCATTTATTGATAATCACCTTCTCAAGAAAATTGAGACGGCGATTGAGAAAAATGATAAAAAAGTAATTAAAACATGGTCACGTCGATCTACTATTTTCCCTGAGTGTGTTGGGTTAACTTTCGCTGTTCATAACGGAAGAAAGTTTGTTCCAGTTTACGTTACAGAGAACATGATTGGTCACAAGTATGGTGAGTTTGCGCCGACAAGAACATTTGCAGGCCATGCTGAGAAAAAAGCAGCTCCAGCAGCAGCTCCAGCAGCGAAAAAATAATAGAGGTAGTTTGTGGAAGTAAAAGCAAGTTTAAGATACGCAAGAGTGGGAGAGCAAAAAGCAAGATTGGTTGCGAACATGGTTCGTGGACTTGATGTTGGCATTGCTCTTAAGAAGCTTACTTTTTTAAATAAAAAGACAGCTGTTCTTGTTAAAAAATTAATTGAATCAGCCGTAGCAAATGCAGATCAAAAGAAAACTATGGATCTTGATAAATTGTTTGTGAAAACAATCACAGTTGATCAAGGACCGGTTTTGAAAAGATTCCGTCCAAGAGCGCAAGGTCGTGCAAGCGGTGTTAGAAAAAAAATGAGTCACATCAACGTAATATTGAGTGAGAGGTAATCGTGGGACAAAAGGTTAACCCAATTGGGTTTAGAGTCGGTGTTATCAGAACTTGGGATTCTCGTTGGTACGCTAAAGGCCAACAGTATTTTGATAACTTACATGAAGATATTAAATTAAGAAAATATCTTAAGGATAAGTTGAAACACGCCGGTGTTGCAAAAATTGAAATGGAAAGGGCCGCTAAGAAAATTAAAATTATAATTTCTACAGCTCGTCCAGGTGTTGTTATTGGAAAAAAAGGTACAGGTATTGACTCTTTGAAGGCTGACGTCCAAAAGTTAACTCCTAATGAAGTTTTCTTGAGTATTCAAGAAGTTCGTAAGCCAGATATCGAAGCTCAGTTGGTTGCGGAAAGTATCGCAATGCAGTTAGAGAAGCGTATTTCTTGGAGACGTGCTCTTAAGAAGGCTTTAGCTGCTGGTATTAAAGGTGGCGTAAGAGGTATTAAAATTAAAGTATCTGGTCGTTTAGATGGCGCAGAGATCGCACGTACTGAATGGTACAATGAAAAAAGCGTTCCTTTGCATACATTACGCGCTGATATTGATTATGGAACTGCAGAAGCATTAACTGCTTATGGAATTATCGGATTAAAAGTCTGGATCTATAAGGGTGATATCTTATCTGCTCGTGAAGTTGAGGAGGCGGGCCGTGTTAAGTCCTAAACGTGTAAAATATAGAAAACAGTTTGTTGGTAGATCACGTGGTCTCGCTGTTCGTGGTAGCAATTTAGACTTTGGTGATTTCGGACTTCAAGCAACCGAAGGTGGTCATTTAACGGCTCGTCAGTTAGAAGCTGGTCGTATTGCGATCTCTCGAAGTATCAAACGTGGTGGAAAGATTTGGTGCCGAGTTTATCCAGAAACTCCGGTAACAAAAAAACCAGCTGAGACTCGAATGGGTAGCGGTAAAGGTAATCCAGAATTATGGGTTGCTAAGATTCTTCCGGGACGTATTTTATTTGAAATGAATGGTGTAACTAAAGAGCAGGCAGCAGAAGCATTTTTAAGAGCCGCTCA
>JAYSSX010000250.1:0-2134 GCA_043720315.1 Pseudobdellovibrionaceae bacterium
ATTTGTTATAGGTTGGCCACCTATGAACAAATTAATTTTCGCACTAAATATCTTGGTATTTTCCATTTCTACATATGCAACCGAAGTTAAAAGACTTCTGATTCCTTCTGTCGATGGAATTCATCTAGATAGCTTCGAGTATCTACCTGACAACCCTAGTTTAGCTAGAGGAGTGATCTTAGTCATTGGCGGATCTGGATTTACCCATGCCGGATTTGGTGGACCAGCACGCTTTGCTACCAGCTTCAGCCAAAAAGGATACTTTGGAATCGAATGGAACAAACGAGGCATTGTAACCAACACCGAACTAACGGACACTTCGCTTGATGTAACTATCTACAACACAGCTATCATCGAAAATATTTTCAAAGATGCTAGCCAGGTCCTAACTTTTGTAAAATCGCGTTATCCCGGATTGCCTATTTTTGTTTTGGGTGGAAGTGAAGGTTCAGTTACAACAACTTTATTGGCTGAACATTTTCCAACTGATATTAAGGCCGCGGCGACCTTCGGAAACGTAGTTATGCCATTTATCCAAACTTCTAGCATGCAGATCACCGATTTATTTTTGAAAGAAAACTGGAAGTCCTTAGATATTAACGTTGATGACAAAGTGACAGCCGAAGAACTTTCTACTTTTAAATCTACAGATGAGGAGTTTACATTCCTGGCAAATGCGAATTTTTCAAAAGCCGATTTATCCAATGATGGATTTATCTCTTTTAAAGAGATGTCAGCATTTATCGTGAATCATTTTGTGAACGAACATCCGAATTCAAATTACTGGCTAGATTCAAGTGGGGTTGCAAACGGCTATCTTGCGTCGATGTATAAACTTGCACCGCTAACTTACCGAGCAAATAATATCACGATACCTGTATTCATGGCTCAGGGTGAAGACGATTGGAATACCCCGGTTCAAGACGTTTATGAATTTCAAATTCAGTGCAAAGCGCTAAATAAAAATAATTTCACTTTTAAATATTATGCCGGAGTTGGCCATGCTCCCAGTAACGATATGTTTAATGATTTTTTGAATTATTTCAGTTCATTTATTTCACAGTAAGTTTAACATATTACTTTTTTAAAAACGTTACACTACTTTTCTAAATAGCAAATTTCAACTGATCACTTTGATCTTTGGTTGATTTATGCCAGCTGATTTAATAATAAGCAGCTCAGCAAATAGTTTAAAACGGCTTTATTTTGGTTATGATAATGTGGCTGATTCTGGCGTTATTTCCTCTGCTGAATCTGGCGTAGATTGGAAAAATATATCAATCAACCCTTTTGGTGGAAATGTAGGAATTGGTACAGCTGCTCCAGCCGCCAAGTTAGAAGTGAATGGGGACATGCGCCTAAACAGCTCTGTAAAACTCGAAGAACCAGCAGTTCCTGCCGCATTAATTATAAGCGATCCAGCAAATGGTTTGAAAAGACTTTATCTTGGGTATGATCTAAATGTGGAAGCAGCAGTCATTTCCTCTACTGAATCCGGAGTAGACTGGAAAAATATGCTACTAAACCCATATGGTGGAAATGTGGGAATTGGTACACCGGCGCCGAAGGCAACGCTGGATGTGAATGGTGATATTCGATTGGCTAAAAATTATGTGGCACCAGTTACTTGCAATGCAAACTATGATGGCCGGATCGCATTGACCTCAAAATACACGACATGTGTATGCAGAGGTGGATCTGCTGATTGGGTTCAAACAAGTGATGGGGCCACAGCTTGTCTTTGGTGATCTAGACCAATATACGGATTAAAGTAGAAAATATTTAGTATTGATTGGATTGCAATAGTTTTCTTTTGGGTACTTGCTGTGCTCGTGCTGCGAAAACTATCGCTTTTATAGCTCCAGCCCGCTGGCGCTCCAGCCTCATCCCTTGTCGCCTCGGGGGATTTCAAAATTCATCTATCCGAATAAAATTAGAAGTTTATGTGTTTGATCGGCCCCAACACAGTGAAAGGACCCGTTGTTTTTGATAACCATATCACTTACTAGATTTAGCAGCAAAAAAAACCAATTAAACTTTTTCCTATTGATGTAGAATAGGTAAAGATTTTCAACCTCTTAACTTGCCCAGACGGTCTTGCTTAAAAACTTAAGACTAGAGACAATACTTGGTT
>JAYSSX010000251.1:0-3224 GCA_043720315.1 Pseudobdellovibrionaceae bacterium
GGCCGAATCAATGTAAAAATTTTTTTCCAATCCATTTTCTTTGACCAGTCTTTTGAAAACCGCTTCCGCCGTAGGTGAACGGCAAATATTACCCAAACACACAAACAAGATTCGACGTTTTGGTTTTTTTAGGTTACTGTTCATTTCCATCCCGGAATTTCAAAATTTTCTGACAAACCAAATTTATTACAGCAATATTTACCTAAAACAGCTTGTTTTTAAATTCACAACTGGAGCGTGCTTGCCATTATTTTTTATTTAATCCAACTAAGAAAATCTCTTTACTGATTTTGCGAGTACTATCCGGCTTTACAGCTTCGAATCTTTGAAACGAAGTTTTGATTTGATCTCTTAAGACAACAAACTCATCACTGTGAAACAATTTGCAAACAAAATGGCCCTTAGGTCGTAAAAACTTCTGGGCGATATCAAATGCCAGCTGACAAAGCTCCATCGAGCGCGCCTGATCGGTAAACTTAATACCTGTTGTTTTTGGTGCCATATCTGACATGACGATATCGAAAGGCTTATCAAAACCGAACTCGGCAAATACATCTTCTAAATTTAAACTTCTTAGGTCTGCTTGAATAAACTGGGCATTGGGCAACTTCACATTGATCGAAGTCAAATCCACACCCAATATGCGGCCTTTACCAATTTTCTTACTGGTATATTGCGACCATGAACCCGGCGCCGCCCCTAAATCCAACACGGTTTCACCGCCTTTGAACAACTGAAATTTTTGATCAATTTCTTCTAACTTGAAAACAGAACGAGCAACAAAGTTTTCCTTTTTTGCCTTCTTAAAATAGTGATCTTGCGGTTTATAGCCCATATTAAGGATCTACAGCTTTTTTCAACAATATTTAAGCTGTTTTCACCGGTTGAAAGGACTTTAACTGGCCAAATATAATATTTTCTTGGTAAATTGGGTCCACAGGAGTCACAAATGGAAATGGCATGGGCATTAGGTCTCTTTTTTATCTTTTGTATTATGATCTTTGTCGCATTGGTGGTCTTCGTTCCTGAATGGGTGGGAATCACCGGTAAGGTTGCGAAAAAAAATATTGAAGAGCATAAAGAAGGCAGCAAGGCCGAAGAAACCTTCTAATCGGCCATTATTTTTCTGTCCTTCATGGACGAGAAGATCGATAAACCAATAAATACCGCGCCAATAAGTCCGGTAAATATCTCTGAAGTGTGAATAACTGTATTTGCAATCATAATAAGCGCTAACGCGATGATAGCATAAAAGGCTCCATGCTCTAAATATTTGAAGCTATTAAGTGTCCCTTCGCCAACCATTAAAATGGTTAACGACCGCACAAACATGGCACCCACACCTAAACCAATGGTAATGATAAAAATATTATTCGAAATGGCGAATGCGCCGATGACTCCATCAAAACTGAACGAGGCATCTAAAACTTCCAAATAAATAAATAAGGAAGCGCTGATTTTTTCAATATCATGACCTTTGCTTCCATCCGGATGAGCCAATATAACTCCGATGGCTTCCACTCCCAAGAACACGATAATTCCTGCTATTCCGGAAATGATGATCGAAAGCTGATGAGTTGGATCTGCGTAAATTGTAAAAACAGTCAAAATCAGAAGTGCAATTCCAATCTCTATGGATTCTAATTTTCCCATCTTAACAAGTCTGGACTCAATCACGCGAATCCAATGAATTTCCTTTTCGCGATCAAAAAAGTATTTTAATGAAACCAGCAACAAAAAGACTCCACCGAATGCTGAAACCTCATGATGAATATCCAACATCATCTGCGCATATTCCGCAGGCCTAAAAAGAGCTAAGTTGACCGCAGATAAAGGATTAATATGCGCCATTATAGAGACAATCATTATAGGAAAAACAAGCCGCATTCCAAATACAGCAATCAGCATACCCCAGGTCAAAAACCGATGCTGCCACTTGGGAGTCATCTCTTGCAGTACTTTGGCATTAACCACGGCATTATCAAAAGAAATTGAAATTTCTAAAATAATCAAAATAAAAGTTAGAAACATGGCACGAAGAGCGGCGTCTGCTGTCGGCGTGTAATAAAACCCGACAAAAGCAGCTAAGGCCAGTCCAACTGCGGTAACAATAAAGGAATTTGTAAAATATTTTAGAAAACGCAATTGAAAATCCTTTTTAAAGTGGTCGAGACGGAGGTGGCAATTTCGATGATTTCATTCCTTCAAAAACCGCCATCGCCGTAGCTATCATAGACGACGGATCGCCAATATTTGCAGGAACAATAATCGCGCGGGAATCATAGGCGATGTTGCCCATTTGTTTGATGTACTCTTCAGCCACTCTTAATTTAGCGGCATCAATACCGCCAGCACCGTTCATTGCCGCAGCAATTTCTCGAATACCATTTGCTGTCGCAATAGCCACAGATTGAATCGCCGCGGCCTTTCCTTCAGCTTCATTAATTTGTTTAGTTTTGTCGGCCTCGGAAGTTTTGATGACTTCTTGTTTTAGACCTTCGGCACGATTAATTTTCGAGTCACGATCACCTTCAGATTCCAAAATTTTTGCCCGCTTTTCCCGTTCAGCGCGCATTTGTTTTTCCATCGCATCAACGATGTCTTTGGGTGGCTGAATGGACTTAATTTCATAGCGCATGACCTTCACACCCCAGGGTTCTGTAGCGTGATCAATAGCCATAATAACTGCGGAATTGATTTTTTCTCTTTCTTCGAAAGTACTATCTAAGTCGATTTTTCCAATTTCTGAACGTAAGGTCGTCTGTGCAATTTGAACCACAGCCTGTATATAATCTGAAATTCCGTAACTGGCCTTAGCCGCATCGGTCACACGAAAGAAAAGAACGCCGTCGACGCTGACGGAAACGTTATCCTTGGTAATACAAACCTGCGCCGGGATATCAAGCACGACTTCCTTCAGAGAATGGCGGAAACGAATGATATCAAAAAAGGGAATTACAAAATGAAGCCCTGCCTCTAACGACCGATTGTACTTCCCTAACCGTTCCATTATCCAAATTTGCTGCTGGGGAACTACTCGTACGGCGTTAAACAGCGTTATTACGAAAAAAATTAGTATCACAATACTCAATAGCGAAGACACTTCCATTTTCAATTCCTTTTATCGAACTTTTAGTTCGTTTGTATTTTTTTAGACTTTATCGATAAATATTCGATTACCTTCGGTGCGAACCACTTTCACTTTTTGTCCCAAAGCCAAACTA
>JAYSSX010000252.1:0-3195 GCA_043720315.1 Pseudobdellovibrionaceae bacterium
AATTAATATAGAGGAGGTAGGGGTATGGAGGAGAATAAGGAAAAAATAGATCAGGAAAATCATATAAAAATAACTGTAACGAAAGAAGCTGGTGAAATCTTGGCTGAGCTAGTTGTAAAAGCTAATGAAGGTTTTGAAGGTGGTCGTATTAATCGTCAGAACCTGGCGAGCTTTATTGTGGAGAAGTTCAAAGCAAACTTTTCAGATAAGGATTTGGTTCAGCTAAGGCAACTGCATTACGATGACGCAGCCATGTTGGAGGCTATGTATCGTAAAATGAAAGAAACGGGCGAAGTACCTGAATTTCTTCGCGATGCCTTGCGGAAACAGTTTCAAGTTACAGACGAGGCGCCTAAAAAGGTCAGGAAGGCATTGACTAAAGAGTTCATCAATGATGAACTTGTCAGGCAAGAGGAAGCTACATGAAGGGCATAGAATTTAAAACAATTAGGGAACAGTTAGATCTAACTCAAGATGAGTTGGCCGAGGTTCTTTGCCTTTCTAGTAAAACGGCTATAAGTAATATTGAAACTGGATTTAGGAATCCAAGCCTGCTCACTACAGTTCTAATGCGTCTGTTGTCAGACCTTCCTCTAAAGCGATCTAAAGAATTGCAAAATTTATTGAGTTCATTTCACCGCAAAGAAACTGACCACAAAGGGCGGAAATCATGAGCCGTCGCAGAGAATATTTAAAGGCAGCGCAATTTGATTCAAGTTCTATGAGCGTAAAATGTGTTGCCGCCAAAAACGAAAATGGAACGGCTGATGTGATAAGTTCTGAGATCATTGATTTTGCTGCTAAGTTGTTTCACTTAGCTTCAAAACGTGGACGCGTAAATTCTGCGGAAACGGAGGTCTTCGATGAGGCAATTTAAAATTGGTGGGTATTGCAGAGTTTCTACTGACGAACAGGCTGCCCTTGTTGACGGTTCTTTAGATAATCAAAAATATCGGCTAAATGCATTTGTTGACCTAAAAAATGTTCAAGAAAAAAGTTGGGGCCAGGTTGTAGATTTTTATGTTGATGAAGGATTCTCTGCAAAAGACACTCGTCGCCCTGCATTTCAAAGAATGCTTGGGGATCTTCGCCGAGGAAAGATAGATCTAATTTTAGTGAACGATTTATCGCGGCTTTCAAGAAGCATTTCAGACTTTTGTGGAATTTTAGATTTACTTAAAAGTCACGATTCATCATTTTTGTCGATCAAAGAACAATTTGATTCAAGCACCCCTGCAGGAAAAATGATGCTTTATAATATGATCAATTTAGCTCAGTTTGAGCGAGAGCAAACGGCTGAAAGGGTTGCGCTTGGATGTCATTCACGTGCTATGCGAGGACTTTTAAATGGTGGTCATGCTTTACTTGGTCTTGATAAAAAACCAGAAAAGAAAAACTCATACACGGTCAATGAAACAGAAGCTGCCTTGGTTAGGAAAATATTTAAAACATTCCTTGAGCATGGAACTTTGAGTCGCACTGCCGCTAAGTTGGAAGAACTTGGAATCAATCCTAAAGTAGTTCCAAAGCGAAGTAACAGGCTTGTTGAAAGAGGTATTTGGTCCACAACAACACTTCGGGATCTTCTAAGAAATCATGCGTATATTGGAATGCGCGAAGTTAACAAGAAGAAAAAATTTGATGATTTAAAATCATTAAGACCCCATGAGCATTATCAAATAGTAAAGGCCACATGGCCTGCCATCGTTGATAAAAATGTTTTTGAGTCAGTTCAACAGTTGCTCTTAGAAAACCTGCATAAAGAAAGAAGACGACTTCAAGGGGCTGAAAGGCGCGTATTTTTAGTTTCTGGTGTTATTCATTGTAAGGAATGCGGTCGCTCTATGGTAGGTCAGTCATCTCATGGGCAAAAAAGTGTTCATAGATATTATAAACACGCGGCTTCCAAAGGTGATGTCATTACCTGTAGTGTAAAAAGAATTCGCGCAGAAGATGTTGAAGACGCAATTTCAAAACATTTGTTCAAACTTTTGGATGATGGTGGATATTTAACTGATATTTCCGAAAGAATTGCGGCAATTGAAAAAGAAAGTTTTGGGTCAACCAGAGCCATTAAAGCTCAGCTCGAAAAGGAACTAAAAAATATTGAAAATGAAATGGAGGCTGCATTTAAGTTACAAATGAACGCGCCTACTAATTCACAGGCTGCTTTATTTTGTGTTAACAAAATTGAATCTCTTGGAACTCAGAAAAACGATTTGGTGAAACGCCTAGGAGTAGTTAAGGAAACCGATACTAATGTGATTTCTATGGCGCAAGCAAAAAAGAATCTTTACGAACGTACAGAAGCGGTCACTCGTGGGTGGTCAAAAATTCCTGAAGTTCAAAAAAGAAAAGCTTTGCGACGCCTAATTAAGGAAATCTTAATCGGTCCCGAAGGTATGGATATTTACTACTATTATAATTCATTGGCTGAAGAAAAGTCTTTAGGAGTGCTTTCCGTTGGAAATGAAAGCATTGCCAAAGTCCTTCCTTTTGGGCCTCGTGGAACTGGATCTGCTGCTTTGGGAATTGATTCTAAACAGTGGGTCGAAAATTGCCCAATGGGCGGATTGGTGATGCCACTTCGATTCGAACGAAGGACCTACGCCTTAGAAGGGCGTTGCTCTATCCAGCTGAGCTATGGCACCACAGAAGTCCAAGAACATACAAAAAGAAAAATCATAAGTCATTAGAATATGCTAGTTCTGAGCATATTTTAGGCAAAGTTACTAAATGTCGAACTTGCGGACAAAGGGATGCTAAAGGCGGCAAAACCTGTCTTCAAGAAGGGCCATAATCCCTTAAAATCGTTACGAATTGGTATATATTTAGCTGTGTATTCAACCAATGAATAGGACCCAATCGAACGACCCATTTAAAAGCCTCAAGCGACAGCTACATCTGCTTTTGATTTTGCTTTTTTTAGCGGCTTTTTCTTCCATTTCCTTAGCTGAAAAGTGTGAACATATTCATCTGAATCCAACGACCTTTTTCGCTCAGCCAATGCCGGTCAGCTCGTACGCCGTATTGGTAGGTGTAAAAAATTATAGCTATGGGATTAGTGGATTTATTGGGAAGGCTTTATTATTAAAGCCCTTGGAAAGGAACGCCAGTCAGTTTTCTGTTCATAAAGGTCCGCTCGAATATTACCGTACCGAAATGGACAGCATCAATAAACCTATTTTTGAAATG
>JAYSSX010000253.1:0-3747 GCA_043720315.1 Pseudobdellovibrionaceae bacterium
ATTGATATCAAAACTTTGACTTTGAAGCAGTTCAGAGCAACTTGCCCAGCCGAAGTGGCCATTGGTACAGTTCAAGAAAACGCAGGTTAATTCCTGATCGCGAAAGTTCGTGGTTTCTTTTTACGAAATAAATCAAAAAAACCCTACTCAAAAAGTAGGGTTTTTTATTTCGCGCTATTCAAAATCGCAAACATGCGATGGCTATTCAGTCGAACTAACTATTCGATTGCATTGTAAGTATGCGATTTTTACTCTGCAGCTTTGCTGGATTTAAAGAATTGACGCAACTCCGGCGAACTCTGCATGATCTTCAAAGATCGCAAAATCAACCGTGGATTTTCTTTACACAAAGTAATCGACTCTTCCAAAGAATAAGGTCCGTGATAAGCATTGATCGCACAGTCAGCATTTGCCGATGTCGCAAAAGGACCGGTACAAAGGCGTAAACTTTGTTCAACTGAGAATGGCCCGTGGTAGGCTTTGATAGCGCAGTCAGAAGGTCCTACAGTGCGTGCGCCTTTACATAGGTTAAGACTTTGATCTATTGAGAAGGGGCCATGATAAGCGTTAATAGCACAATCAGCTGGGGCATCCGACTTCGCTCCTTGGCAAAGGATCATTGACTGATCTTTTGAGAAAGGTCCGTGGTAGGCCTTATTGGCGCAGCTTTCTGCAGTGGCTGGATTACTGGGTCCTCCAATTTGGTCACACATATAAGTTTTGCCGTCTTTATCAATCGTGAAAGAATCGGCTAAAACAGACTGTGACATAACATTTGTTGTAATCAGTAAGGTCGCAAGCATAAAAGAATTTCGAAAAGTCATAATGGCTCCTTTTTCTGTGGTTAGACATAGAAAAATCCATTTTCCGTGCCAAGAAAATTTGACTCCGAATTTTTAAGCTTGTCGATGAAAAAGGTTAATTTGGTATCCGACGGAAGCGAAATAATTTAAGAAATTATCCACGCCCTGAATCATCATATTCAGGCGCAGCGTTATTAAAATGAATATGATCCATAGTTTGATGTTGTAAAGCATGGTCATGCTCTGGCTCGGGATGTTCGGGCATAGAATAAACAGCGACTTCAGATTTTTCACTCATTTGATGCATATTGGAATCTTCATTTGAGGCATAAGTTTCCACCGGTAATTCGGGCATTTGAAAAGTGGCCGCTTGCAAGTCAATGCTAGAATCATAGGTAATATCGGGAATAACTTCAGCAGCATAAATTTCAGTTGGTAAGTCAGGCATCTGATACACCTGGCCTTCGGAGTTATGATGATATTTTGGAGGATCCTGATATTCTAAAGCTGAATCTTGATCCTGTCTTTCCGGCTGAAAATGATTTGAGCTGCCGTCAGATGCAGGAGCATTTAATTCAAAGTTGTTTTTTTGATTAAAAAACATCGATAACATATACTTTCCTCGCGTATGAACAATTGAAATTCTGTTACTATTATTCTATCGCAGTTTTTTATTAATTTAATAAGCTAGGTATAAATTATATCAATTTAGTTCTGTAAAACTTTTGAACTGTAGAACTAATTTTCACACAGCTCGGCAAATGTGAGGGTCTCATTATGAGATAATCGAAGTACTTATCTGACCTCAAATAAATCCATACAAATGGAGTACAGCTTTTCCTCTTTTGAGGGTTTGATGACTTCGGTACTGGCCTCGATACTTTGACTTAAGATATCTCGAATTTTTTTTAGATCCTTTTCCGCCACTGAAAAACAGGAGGCAAAATGCAGCTCGGAATCGGAATTTTTGTAAACGGATTCTATGGCTTTCTGGCGCCAAAAAGCCTGCTGGTGAAAATACATAGGAGAAGTTCTGCTGATATGTAGAAAAGCTCCTTTTACTTTGTACTTGCCATTTTCTAGGGCAATGAATTCGCGCGATTCTAGGAAGTCGATACATTCCTTAATTACAGATAGAGGCAAACGGAAGTAATCGGCGATGGCATGAATATTTTGGTATTCGGGAATTGTTAAAATCATATGGACTGCAGTGAAATACCATTTTGAATAGTAGATGGCTTGATCTTCAATATTTAAAGTTTCTTTGATGTTCATTCGTGAACGTAAATCTTCCCGCGCCGTTAATTTTTCATTCAGCATCTGGGTAAAGAACGACTTCAAATGGGCTGTCCCTGATCTGGCCTTCTGAAGTAGCAATAGAAAATATTCAGTTTCTTCTTTATTGTGCGCCATAAATCGGGAGATCGCTTCGGCCTGCTCGAGACTAAGATCATTTGTTCCCGAAAGCACGTGCGAAATAAAAGCAATTTGGCATCCGGAAACTTTTGCCCATTGGCTTCTTAGGCCACGGCCTTTTTTGGAAGAATTTTTCAAGTAGTCCAATAGGTATTTGCGGTAATCTTCAAATTCAAAAACATTTTCCATTGTTTTTAAATAATAAATAAAATCAATATATTAAGCACATAATTATAGTATTACTAAAATATTAACTGGTATTTATAGCAACAAAATCTGTTTTTTCCTTAGAGGCTTCGGTAAATTGATTGAATAGCCGGCTGATTTAATTAATAACTTTTAACCAGGAGCATTTATGAGTTTTCACTCACAATCTAAAATTTTCATTTTTATTTTAGCCTTGGCGACTTCAATATCGTTGAATATCGCCTGCGAGAAAAAAAGCCGCATTAGTTTTGAACCAAATAAACAACAAGAAAATCCCGAGAAACCCGGAGACCCAGGAAATGGTAAAGAGGTCGAAGGCGGAATCAGCAGTGGTGGAGGCGGCACACTTCCTGCGAATCCCATTGGTGTCTTTCGCGTTTATGAAATTGTTAAAGACGCCAAAGCGGCACTTCGAATGTTTTATCGTTTAGAAAATCAAGTGACGGGCGACGACCCCATTCTTTACGGATTGGATAAATTTGTAGTGGGGCCACGTAATTTGATAACCCTATTAGAAGAAACGGAAATTGAAGTTCTCAGCGATAGACCTTGTAAAGATAAAAATGGCAACGAGGTTGATGCCAGCGTTGTGGCCTCGAAGCAAGGTGCCATTTGTTTAAGTGCATTTCGAGTTGCACCAAAACTGATAGAAGAGCGGGCGCATATTGAAATTTTAGCTTTGATTACGCACGAGTTAACCCACCTACTGGGTGCCACAGAAAAAGAGGCCGTAGAAATCCAAAAGTACACGGCGATCCGATTTGAAAAGGTCTTTTTCGAAAATTTTGGAAATCTAGTTTGGGATATGCGTGAGAGATATTCGAATTTGGGAGCCGTTTTAAATCGCGCAATTGAATTTGCTGGTAACGAAGACTGGGCCGCCACCAATGAAGCCCTAAATAAATACTATATGGATAGATATTCGTTATTTAATGAATTGTGGGGCTGGAAATATCCATTTTCAATTCATAATTACGACCAACACATTTACAATAGCATTCAGCAGTTTCGATTGAGCTATATCAATATCTACATTAAGACCATAATGCCGCCGCATGCGGGTCAGGCTTATGATATTCAAGAATATAAATCTGCCTTTGGAAGCAATAAAGTATTATCGGTCAAAGAGATCGCCTCGCACTCATCCGGAAGTTGGTTCAAAGATTGTAAATACTGTGACTCGGAAACGGTAACCAAAATTGAAGGCAAAGATGAGTTACTAAAACAATTGAAAGAACAAAAGGATTACTACAATGAAGAAAATGATTTCGTTTGGGCACTGAGTTTGGGCAACGCCTTGCCGGTGATGAATGGACCTTGG
>JAYSSX010000254.1:0-2630 GCA_043720315.1 Pseudobdellovibrionaceae bacterium
CAATCTGAGCCAAATTTATCGAAATAAATTTACAGTGACGAATTTTCGTCGCTGCAAAAGGTCGACTTTACCAATAAGAACCACTGGTTCATCAAGCTTTTATGATGCCCAGCTAAAATTAAATCAAACTTGTTGCACCCGAAAGGTATTAAAATACCCAACCTGAGGATTCACTAAAGTACTGATTTTGCTTATGAAAACTTGGGTGCAGAACTGGCGGGGCGGACGGGACTCGAACCCGCGGCCTTCCGCGTGACAGGCGGACGTTATAACCAACTTAACTACCACCCCGCAATGAATGGCTTAAGGAGTACATTTATACAAGCGCCGAGAAACACTTTCAACCGTTTTTTTCAGTTATTTTTGCTATTTAGAGTTTAGATATTAGGCGGCTTCACAATTAAAAAACGCTCGAGGAAACCTCTGAACTGCAGCCAAGTCTTATGAAAGACTCAACAGCGACTAAGCCCAGTCAGACTCAATAAGATCAAGTCCTTTTTGTGGATCGGCTTTTAAGTCTTTGAAATCCCATAACTTTTGATCCAAAAGTTGCGAAGGCTTAATATTACTTAACGCCTTCTGCATTGATGTACCAATGTAAGGAATGTCTTTTTCTAACTCACGAATCAAGGCCTTAATCTTTTGCCGTTTCATACCTTCTTGGCTTCCGCAAAGATTGCACGGAATAATGGGGAAAGCCCATTCCTTAGACAATTCTTTGGTTTCTTTCTCGGGCACGTAACTAAGTGGACGAATTAAAATATTGCGGCCATCATCGGATTTCAACTTGGCGGGCATAGATGACAACTTACCTGTGTAGAACAGATTTAACAGCAAGGTCTCAGCCAAATCATCCCTGTGGTGACCCAAGGCAATTTTAGTAAAGCCCTTTTCAACAGCATAGTCATACAAAATTCCGCGACGAAGTCGGGAACACAAAGCACAGTACACTTTATTCTCTTGAACCTTTTCTGTGACGATACTGTAAGTATCTCGCTCGAGAATCGTTAACTTGATCCCTTTGCTTTCTACCCACGCCTTAAACGCATCCGCATTAAAACCAGGTTGCTTCTGATCTAACATCACGGCTTCTAAAGTGTAATTGTAAGGGGCGCGTTTTTGAATTTCATTTAAGAGGATTAACAAGATGCTAGAATCCTTACCTCCTGAAACACAAACCATCACCCTATCCCCTTCGGAGATCATTTCAAAATCAGAAATCGCGGCCACTATCTGTTTTCTGATTTTAACCGCCAAAGGACTTTCGACATCCATTTTGGGTGTTGTAGGAATAGGTAAGGTTTGAGTTTCCATGCCCTAAGGAATTGCCACAATCCTTAAATAAGGTCACGCCTTTCCTATTATTTAGAAATAATATACACTTTCCTTATGAGCCAATTGAAACCGGTAAAAATTTTTAGCGACAGAAGAGAAGCCGAATTCGCTGAAAACAGCTTAAAGTCGCTTGGAATTGAATCTTTTCTTCGTGGGTCAAAGGAATACACCTCCCACATTTTAGGCGGTGAGGCCGGTCGTTATGAACTGTTAGTAAACAGTGATGACTTCGACCGCGCCAAAAATCATTTAGATGGACCAAAATTAAAACTAGCCGAACCCGAAGTCGCGGAAGACCCCAGCGGGAAAAAAACACGCTATCTGAAAAAAGCCATTATTTTTTCAGTCTACGCGACCGTTTTTCTTCCCCTAATATTTAATTACTTCGCCGTTCAAAATCTAATCAGCTATCGCGCCTTGGAAACAGATTCTTTCCGCCGCATTTGGGTATCGCTACTAGTGATGTTAATGCAACTACCGATTTTATTCTATTTGTATCTAATCATCGAGAAATTTCTTTAATAGATCCTTTAGGTGGTTTCAATTCAGTCCCGCCAAACACAGCTGTCGGTTTTCTTCCATCTTAGACTTAAAAAATGCCTCAGCAACTTGCTCCTTCTTTTCCACTTTCGCCAAATAAGGCGAATCAAAAATACTTTGACGACTATATCGATCTAGCAATTTTTTGACCACGCGAAGATCCTTAGCTGTTAAGTGATTCTGCGGAATTTCATTCTGACTTAACTGGATAAAAGCATCCCACTGATTAAGAGTAATCGGCGTTTCTCCCCTTATCGGTTGATTTTCAATCCCGCCTTTTAAAACCTCAGGAGCTGAATTATAATTTGGAAATAAACTTTCTGTTTTCATCAGGTACCTCGCTTTAAAAAGTTTTCAGGTAATAATTTACATATAATTTACATATTGTTTTTTAAAAAGTCAAGCGTTCATTTTTGCGGCATTTCAGTGATTTTTGACAAGGAACAAGGCAAAAGAATATTACTTAACATCCTTGGCACAATTGAATACCATCAATATGTGGGAGCCAAAATCGTGTGTAAATTTATATTAATTATTTTCAGCCTTTGGCTGGCTGCTTGCGGGAATGAACAGTCCACTGCCGAACCAAATTTAGATACTGTCCCACATACCATGCTTTTTAAAACTGATTTTAATTTCGAGCAGACTTTTGCTTTAACATCTGACGTTCAGGGAAGTTCAACGGCTTCAGCCTACTACGACAACGGAGCTTTAGTACTCAATGGGTTTCAAGATATCCAATGTCCATCGGCTGA
>JAYSSX010000255.1:0-2868 GCA_043720315.1 Pseudobdellovibrionaceae bacterium
GCTAAAATGACAGCGTTCTTTTCTCTTTTTAGCTTATTGATTCTATCGACAATTGTTAATTCCATGGTCAGCTTGTATTCCTTATGGTTAAAAAAAGAAAGTCCTTTGCTTTGCGTAAAAAATAAGAAGATAATTAGATTACGCTTAACCCGACTGGGGTTATGATATTGACAAGCACTTGAGGGGGATTTTATGAAAATATTAGCTTTAATGACTGTGTTAATTTGTCTTAATGCGTTTGCATTGAATGAACGTCAGGGTAACTTAAAACAAACTGTGGTTCCGCCTCAGTCTCCAATTAAGTTGTGGGTTAACAACGAGTCTGTTCTTCAAATATTTCCAGCACAGTCTTGTTTGCAACAGGTTGGACAGGCTTCCATCGACATGCCTATGATTCCAGAAAATCAATTTTCCATTTCCGATATTAACCTAAAATGGGATTCGATCGATAACGGTTTAGATATTTCTTTGTTTAAAGTGACTCTCAAGGATCCTAGTTTAGAAAATGGCGAATACAACTGCGTAATAGCCGGTGAAGAATTAAGAGCTTGTGCAGGTTATGATGTAAATCACATTCCATTTCATTTAGACCAATCATTTAGCCTTCCATTAAAATGCGGTGAAGTGAAATTTGTTTCTAACAGCGCGGAAAATAATGTGCCTAAAACTTTAAACGGCAACCTAAGGATGGTTGCTTACCAAACTTGTAACGATGGCTGTGCAAATCGTGTAACTGTTGACACAGAATTTAAAGTGAATGTTATTCCTCATATTAAATAAGTTTTTATAGATATGGTATTTTCATAATTAAGGATGATCCATGAAAAAGTTTTTTCTAGCTTCTTTATTTCTATTAGGCTGCCAAACCCAAACATTTTATACTGGACTTCCTGAGGCGATGCGGGGTCCAACTTCAAACCAGCAGGCCATGAGTTTAGTGGCTTCGGTGTCGGCTTCGACTCCTTATGTAAATAAAATTGAAAGTGATCAAGACTTTGAATCCATCAGCGTAGATAGCAAAGGATTGGTTTCATCTGGAAAAGCCACCAAGTTTGTTATTGATAATCGCGACCCGCAAAGTCCAAAAATCTATTTTATGAATAGTAATTTTAAAGATGGGTTAATCACTCCTGAATATGTTCAATTCCATATGTACTTTTCGCAAAGATTTTTAAATTGGACTGGCAAACCCGAACAGTTTAATGCAATCACTTATTTCGTGAACGGAATTGATAAGAAAAAATTTATTGCCGGCACTATTCAGTCTTACCAAATCGACCAGAATAATGTCTTAAAGCCTATTTATGGAGTTCAATTTTATCCGCAGGATTTAATCAGCGAAGAAACTATTCTTCATGCAATGAAGATTGTAAAAAATAATGTTTCCTTAACAAATCCACTGTCTTTTATAGCTTATGGTTCTCAACAGACTATCAACCACGTGCAGGCTGATCTCCTTCATTTAGAAATTGCCGACTATTCCATCTCTCAGTTGCTGGCATCACAAAGTTCAATTTCTATGAATGAAGGCGAGGCTTGGGGATACCTTCGATGGCAACCAAAGGCTAACCAGAATTTAAACTTTCTTGAGATTCCTGTTTTTAATGAAATCCCATTAGATCTTTCGGTGGTAGCCGGAGTGATCACTACGCAAGTGCAGAACCCAGGGTCGCATATTAATTTGAAGTCAAAAGAACGTGGAACCCCAAATGTAATAGTTTTAAATAAAGACTTTATCAGCCAACTTGAGTCGTTAAAGGATCAGCCTGTCCATTTGAAAGTTAATTTCAATTCGTATAGCGTTGAAAAAATTGAGGGTGCGAACGGAAAAACCGCAGATCAAATCGTAAACGAGAAAAATCAACAGAAGTTGGGGACAGAATGGTTTCGCCTGAAGAAAATAGTTCCTCGCGAAGCGGTTTGGTTTGATGACATGTGTCCGGTCAATGAAGCCAATTGCCTTAATGAAAGTTCTAATTATGGTGGAAAGTCTGCTAAGTTAGGATTTTTATCGCATAAAAATGTCTTGGGTGAAAAAGGCCCTTTCGCCACCAAGTTTAAAATCCCTTACCGAATCACTCCTTATGGATTTGCAATTCCATTGCAGTATTACGTCAACTTTGTAAAAAATAATCCGGATTTAGACAAATTGCTAAAAACCTTCATTCAAGAAGAAAAGGCGGGCCTTTACAGTCCGCAACAACGTGCGGATAAAGTTGTTCAAATTCAAAATCTTTTCCATCACGGGAAAATTCCTGTTGCCGATTTTCAAAAGGAAATTACATTAGTTAAAAAAATGGTTGCGGATATTCAAACGAAATATGGAGTGACGTTAAAGAAATTTAAAGTTCGATCCAGTGCCAATGTAGAAGATATGCCTGGATTTGATGGAGCTGGCTTACATTCCAGCTTTACTGCAAAGGTAAAAGATCTAGAAACAGATTACCTAAACTGTGAAGAAGTAGAAGATACTTCAGGCGAAACTGGGGGAGATGAAGTAGGTACTAAAACCGACATGAAACCCGGAAACATGGCTTGTGCAATTAAGGGCGTCTATGCCAGCCTTTGGAATTTAAGAGCGATTGAGGAACGTACTTATCGTCGCATCGATCATGAAACTGCGGGTATGGCTTTGGCTATGCACGTGAATTATAATTTTCAAAAAGAAAAAGGTTTGTTTGAAACGGCAAATTCGGTGATTTTGACTCGCGTTTTGAATACGGAAGCTGTTTACGGGTACAGTATGAATATTCAACGAGGTGAAAATTTGGTAACGAATCCCGAGCCCGGGACCACTTCTGAATATACTTTGGCTACCTTTTTAGACCAAAAAGAAGTGCCCCAGTTTACGATTTTACAAAAGGCAAT
>JAYSSX010000256.1:0-2870 GCA_043720315.1 Pseudobdellovibrionaceae bacterium
TGAAACTGACTTTAGCCGTCCACTGCTTTCTATATATACTTTTTGAAATGTTTTGGCCCAGTATCTTTCCGTGGCACTTGGGATACGCTTTTTTTTGGAGCAATATTGATATTTTCCAGAATGCCGATTGGTTAGGCTTCCAAGGTCTTAGTTTTCTCGTCCTTACAGTCAATGCCCTACTATTTGTCGGCTTTTGTGATTTCAAAAAGATTGAATGGAAGCCAGTTTCAATTGTTGCCGTATTACTAGTCTCACTGTTAGCAATCGGAAAACTGAAGAAAAATTATTGGAGCCAGACCGATAAAAATTTAAATGTGACTGTCGTTCAAGGCAACATTGGAAATTTTGAAAAGCTCTATGCTGAAAAGGGCCTGGGATTTCAAAACGACATTATCTTGAAATATTTCCAGTTAACGGAAGCTGCTTTATTACAATTTCCAAATACTGAACTTTTGGTATGGCCAGAATCAGCTTTTCCCGATGAATTAGATTCGCACTATATCGGTAAAAGGTATCCGCAAATGCTTATCCAGTTTCTAAAGAAAATTAAAAAGCCCCTATTAACAGGTGCCTATTCTAAAGATCCCGCTGTCGGTGCCAAACGAGCTGTCGATTACAACGGACTTTTTTTGATGGACGAAAATGGCGATCAAGTTGGTGCAACTCATCGCAAATCTAGGCTTTTGATTTTCGGCGAAACTCTACCACTGGTAGATACTTTTCCCATTTTGGCAAAACTAAATCCCGGAGGAACAGGATTTGGTCGGGGAGTAGGACCAGTCGCTGTTCCTTTTAAGGATCTGCATCTCGGTCCGCAAATTTGCTATGAAAGTCTTTTTCCTGACTTTGCTGCTGGCTCGACATTAAAGGGTTCGGATTTTCTGGTTAATGTCACTAATGATTCTTGGTTTGGCCCTACGTTCGAACCACACCAACACTTAATAATGACCCTGGCACGCGGTATCGAAAACAGAAGACCAATGGTCCGCAGCACTAATACCGGCATTACTTCAGTGTCATTAGCCAATGGCGATATTCTAGAGCGCTCAAAAATTAATACGGAAGGTTTTTATAATTATGACATTCCTATTAAATCACAGAGTCCACTGACTTTTTTTACTAAATACCAACATTTATATACTCAAGTTTATATAATTGGATTATTTATTCTCCTGTTAATGGGATTTATAAAAAGAAAAAAGATTAAACATGAATAACTCACATCTACATCATTTGGACTGGAAAGAAATCCTGAAGTCCATCGAAGGTTTTGCAACCAGCGGTACAGGGAAAATGGCTATTGCCAAAACAACAGGTTTTGAACAAGTGAACGAAGCCAAACAATTGATGGAGCATATTTTCAATGCCCAAGCATTAATTCAAACGGGAGTACGCCCGTTTATGGAAAGTCTTGATTTTTTTGAGCCTTGGTTTCTAAGAATTAAGAAAAAGTCTGTACTGACAACCTTAGAAATGAAAGACGTTCGTCACTTCTGTCATGAAGTTTTAGCCCTACGTGAATCTTTGTTAGACGTTCCCAACTCATGGTCAAAAAATCTGTTTGCGCAGTTAATGAATGCCGACGAGCCTTTGTCGGCCATCGATCAGATTTT
Organism: Pseudobdellovibrionaceae bacterium; assembly: GCA_043720315.1. Lineage (GTDB taxonomy): Bacteria > Bdellovibrionota > Bdellovibrionia > Bdellovibrionales > Bdellovibrionaceae > JAYSSX01. The sequence goes on from JAYSSX010000256.1 coordinate 1,614, forward strand.
AACTCCACGAGGCGATATCCGCATGGACGCTTCGGAGAAGCTTTTTCAGCTATCCAAAGAAAAAGAAAGTTTGGCTAAGTTTATTCATCAATCGCTCGAAAAACTAGTTAACGATCACCAGATGACTAATTTATTACAAGACAAGTTTGTAACCACACGTGATGGGCGCTGGGTGGTTCCGGTTAAAAGTGGAATGCAACATTACTTGGCTGGAGTTATTCACGGAAGCAGTCAAACTAAACAGACAGTTTTTATCGAACCGCAAACGATCATTCCCAATAATAATCGGCTTCGCCAAATCGAAGTGGAAATTGATGATGAAGTTGAGCGACTGCTGACCGAGTTATCGCATTACTTACACGGCTTACATACTCAGTTCCAAAAATCTCGAGAGCAAATGGAAGACACTGATGTTTTGTTGGCAAAGTCTCAGTTTACTTTGGCTGTTAATGGTCAGGCCTTCGAGTTTAGCGAAGACGAAATTCTATTAAAAAATATTAAACATCCTTTGATGATTTTCCAAAACAAAAATGTCGTAGGAAACACAGTCCAGCTGCAAAAATCTAAATCGATCCTTTTACTATCCGGACCGAATGCCGGTGGAAAAACGGTATTAATGAAATCCATTGGTTTGGCCATTCAAATGGCGCTTTGTGGATTACCTATCTGTGCCGACGTAAATTCCAAATTACCATTTTTCAAAAATATTTTGGTTGGAATAGGCGATTCTCAAAATGTTTCGGAAGAATTAAGTACTTTTGCTGCCCATTTAAAAGTCCTTGAAAAGGCGATGGACCTGAAAGGTTATAATAGCATTGTATTTATCGATGAAATTTGCGGTTCTACTGACCCTGAAGAAGGCAGTGCTTTGGCCAGAAGTTGTATTGAAGTATTCGCTAAAAATCAAATTTTTGCAGTAATGACTTCTCATTTTACGCCTTTAAAAATTGGCTGGAGCCATGAATCTCCGGTTTTGAATGGCAGTTTAGAGTATGACCGAGGATCTGGACGACCTACTTATCATTACATCCCAGGAGTGCCCGGAGATTCCTTAGCGATTCAGACTGCGAAACGCGTAGGTTTCCCGCAAAGTATTTTAGATCGTGCGGTTGAACTATTGTCGCCGACATCAAAGGCCCGATTAAATCAAATGTATGAAATCGAACAAATCAAAACAGATATGAATCTTTTAAGAGGACAATACCTTGATGACCAAAAAAAGGCCAAGGCCGAAAAACAAAAATACGAAGCTTTGTC
>JAYSSX010000257.1:0-5987 GCA_043720315.1 Pseudobdellovibrionaceae bacterium
CCAGCCGACTGGCACGGGATCTCCTTCTGCGTATGCCAAAAGGCCAAAAACTCTTTCAGATTCTACAAGCTGTTGCATTGCTAGTCTTGCAGCTTCGCCTTCAAAATTTAATCCGACAGGAAGGCGATGATTCATACACCAACAGCCGCTGCTTTTACCTTTAAAATTAAAATAGGCTTGAAAGTCTAACCACAGATCAGAGCTTAACTCTTTAGTATAAAAAATCATTCAGATACCTTACTTTCCTGAAACAATATTTTGAATTTTGCAAAGTCTTTTAAGTCTTTTAGATCTTTTTTGAATTCAAAGTTTGTAACAACAGAACTTAGAAAGTTACTGATAGACAACTCATCGAAATTACTAAAAACATTAATGTTATTTCTTTTTAAAAGCGCAGCGGTGACACCAATTCCTCTTTTAAAGCCCCCAGCTGGCCAATTGTCTTCTTTAAGAAGAACATTCGACCCACAAGATGGGCTGCCATCCATCAAGATTGCGTATTTAATATTCGATTCCGCTAAACGATTCAGAAACTGATTTGCACCTTTAATTTGTAGCGCAGTGACATCCAGACCATGCTCATTGAGAACTGAGGCTTTCTCATCAAGCACGTCAAATCCGTCACCCCCGACTATTCTAAGATTTGGACGAGGTGTTCCGAATACGCTGTCTTCAGGGCAATAAGAAACCAATTCAACCAGGCCACTGTCATGCAGTTCTTTGACAAAGTTGCTTAATAGATCAGTTCCATTAAAATTACATTTTATGCCTAGTAGGCATCCACTTACGCCAATTTTTATTGGATCTTTTTTGTTTGAAGTCATTTTTCCTTTTCAATAAACGGTATAAACGTCATTTGTCGGACCATCCTTTATAGGAATGGCTCGTAATTGCTTTCTATTTTATTTGTCCAATGGTGACTCTTACAATAGTCAGGGGCATAGACCAGTTCGATTTTAATTCGATCAGGATCTTCAAAGAATACGGCATAGTAGCTATCATCACCAGACGGTTTTTTTTCATAAAGACATTCAATGGAATTTCTTATCAGAATATTTTTATGAAAACTGTTCACTTCTTCCATAGATTTTGCAGAAAAAGCTAGGTGATTTAACCCAACTTGTTTTCGATGAAAGCCTTCTAATAAGTATTTTGAATCAGTTGGCGAAATAATAAATTTCATTAATCCATCAGAATAAGTCGCACAGTCTGTGGTGCAAACCACTCTCTTCCAACCGAGTGGCATTAAAATCGTATCGTAAAATCGAATACTTTTTGAATAATCTGAAACATTAATTTCAACGTGGGATAAAAGTATATTTTTGGGCTGAGAATCAATATTTTTAATCATCAACAAACAAGGATTGTGCTCACCCCACAAAGTCTTAAATACTTCAACCGACGCAAAACCCATCGCTAAATAAAAGTGTCTGGTCTTTTCATAGTTTTCATCGGCACGAAGCTCTGAAAGCGTTTTAACGGTAAGATATTTAAATTTCTGCTCAACTAGATATTTCTCAGCTTCATGAATTAAAAGTTTACCCACACCTTTTTTATGAAAAGCCTCAATGACTCCAATGACATGAATTTCTGCAGTGGCGGCATTGTGCTTATTAATCGAAATAAAACCAGTCAGTTCATTATTTGAATAACTGACCCATGTCTCCATAGACTTTACATCTTTTACGTAATCAACGATAGAAGACTCGATACCAAACCACTTCGGCAGTGACCGAAGAATCTTGTCGCAAACTTCGCTTCTTTCTTCAGGTGATGTGATTTTTTTAATCATAAGCAAAGATCCTTAAAAAGAATCTCTTTGCCATGCGCCGTTAAAACAAAGTCATTGGATGTCGAGGGTTGGATCTGATTCAATCCCAGACTGCCGAACATTTTTAAATTCAAGACCGACAAATTCGGAATCATTAAGTTTGAAATAAATAACGTAGAATCCTTAAGTTCATCACGCTGTTGAACTTCAATGAGTGTCGGAACATCAGGTCGCGCAAGATAGGCAGTTTGAGAATGCTTAATCATCTTTAGACTTTTTGGGTGCAAAAACCAACCAGACCCTGACAACTCGTCAATGTAGTTTTCCAAATTTAATACATCAATAGCAATATGATGAAGACCTGGGCCGCGCTTAGCCATCGCGCGCGTGTAAGCTCCTTCTTTCGTCGGTTCCATCAATAGAAGATTTGCCATTTCAGAATTTAAATCACCGACATACACCTCAAGCGTTCCTTCACCATCCCATTTTTCAGCAGGACCAATTTTAAAATCGAACTGACGTAAATATTCGGCAGACTTAACGGCATTTGGAACCAAAAGTGCGATGTGATTTAAAACTGATCTCATTTAAAATCCTTACAAACGTAATGATCCGGATACTTATTGCAAAAATATATTTTAGCTATTTTTTCAAACTGAGAAGAATTAACTTCAAGCGAAAAGATTCCATCTGTAATAACTGCCAATTTATTTTCATATTTCAAAGAACTTGCCCAATACTGGGTGTCTTCTGGAGATGGAAATAAATTTGGACCAAGATCCTCAAGATTTGAAAACTGTGGATGCTTTTGCAATGCGGGATGATTATGAATATCAAATATTTGCTTCCATCCGTTTGCATATAAAAATTTGAATTGGCTTATGTCAGATTTAACGGTGTTTGTTAGGCCCTTTTCTAAAATTATTTTGAGTGTGCTTTCTTTTTGCCAGACAGACCACGAAGTTTCGCTATAAATGGGTATACTTAAGTCGAAACCAGAAAGTTTTGCGCCTTGCTCAAAAAGACCCCATTCAAGACAATTAATACTTCGTATTCTGGTGGTCGAATCCTTAAGGACTGTGTCTATTATTGCAACAATGCCATTGATTTCATTTTTATTTTTATAGGTATTTTGGAGCCACAGTTGCCTTACTTTAATTAATCTTTGAAAAGGATCTTGTATTTTAAATAAGTTGAACGTTTCACTATATTTTTCAAATTCTTTAGAATTAGTATCAACGACAGCGGACAACTGCCTAAGCATCGCATTATTAAATTGAATCTCAGTTGAATAGGCCGAGTCAGAAATTTTATCCCAATCGCCCGAAAAAGTACATGTGCTCGTTGAAAAATCAGCCGCATACGCATTAAAATAAAGGATCAGAGTTAATAAAAAACCAACATACCGATTACACATAATTTTTCTCCACAAACTGAATTTCTCCTTCAAAGAACTGATCCTTACTTAAAACTGAAACTCCAATTTGCCCAGCGGCTTCAACAACCGTCGGATTATCAAAAGCTGAAGTGAATAAAACTGACTTATTGGCTATCCCAAGTCTTTTGATAACCTCGATGCCAGTTTCAATTTTTTCACCGTCTTCAGATTCTAGAAAGTAATCAGAATATAATTTAAAATCGGCATTATTGGTAGCAAGCCAACGCTCCAATTCGCACGGCGTTGAGAATAGGGTGTACTGCAAGTTTTCCTTCTTAGCGTCTTGGAACTTCATTTGAATAGCATCACGTAGATATTTTTGGTCTTCTAAGACTAAAAGATGCTGATTGCCTGTAAGAACAATAGCCTTTGATGGATGGGGCTTAGCTTTAGGAATGTAAATACTAACTTTGGTGCCTTTTCCAAGGCTTGATTCAATATTTAAACGGCCACCAAGGTCTTCGATAAATCGTTTGGCATAAAACACACCGATGCCAGTGCCATTTTCTTTTTCTGATGAAAACCCCTTAGTTCCAATTTTTTTAAGATTTTCGGCAGAGATACCTTTGCCGAAGTCTTTAATAAGTATTTCAAGAAATTCATCGGCATCATTGAAGGCGATAATCACTTTTGACCCTAATGACGAAGCTTCCGCAGCATTATTGATCAAGTTTGAAACTGATCGCTCGAACTCCAAAGAATTTAAATTAGCAATCGCAGTAATTCTCTTTGATGCCGGATCAAGCTCGATTTCAACGTGACCCTCAAACTGAATTTGCTTTTGTTGAACAATATTAGAAATTAATTGAATTAGGTCAGTATTTTCTTTTTTTAACTGTGCTTCGATCTCTTCACCAATGGATTTTTTAGTCTGTTTTGAAATATCATCAGCGATAGTTTTTATTTTATTGATCGACTCATTGAAGAGCTCTTTTTGTCTATGACTTAGGCCCGTTGTTCTACGCGCTAAAATTTCGACATTTCTTACGGAACCAATAATGTCATGACCGACGCGAGAGGCAATTTCACCCAGCATAATCTTACTTTGATTTTGAATCGCAAGTTGATGAGCCGCTTCAACTTGATTCTTTTTATCTTTCCACCATGTCATTAGCGTAGGCAGTGCTTTTTCAACTACTTCTGATGGATGATCTTTTGAAATGAAATCGTTGAGTGCTTGTTTAAAAATCTCTTCGCGCTTTACGTATTCTTGATTTTCGACTGATCGAATAACTGCAACCAAAGCAATTAGCATTAATAGTAAAAATGCAGCTCCGCCGAAAAAGACAGAATTTAAGACTTTAGATTCAACATCAAATATAAGAAACATCTCATCGCGGCCCGGAATTTTATAAAATGCTCGGCTATGCAAAAATCCAGCTCGCTTAATAACGACCTCTTGATTCATTTCAGGAAGATCAACGGCCTCTATATTGAATGGAACGCCAAAGTGAAGTCTCTCACGAACTTGATCTTTGTCGATTTTGACTAATTTCACGGCTTGCACGTAGTCACTTGAAAGCAAAAATCTTTGATTCTTTGTTGATGATGTTAATAAGTTGCCTTCTTGAATTAGGGCCGACTCTGTGCGAACCCAATTCAGCATGAGTTCATGACCGACCGAATTTAAATAATAGTCGCAAAGCCAATAAATGCCCGTCATACTTATAATGACCGCAGCTAGGAAAATCTGAACTGGTTTTTTACGAGAGATCTTTAAAGACATAATCTCTCCATTTCGCCACCAACAAAAGGTGGCTGATTTTCAAAATAACAGCGATGAACCTGAAACAGATCATGAAGCTCATGGTTTACGACTTCATCGATTTCTAGCTGCGGTAACGAAATTAATTTAGTGCCTTTTGCCTCAAGACGTTTACTGATTAAATGATTTCCGTGGCCAAGGCCGAAATAGGCCAATCGCTTTTCGTAGAAGGTAACGGGCTCAACATTTTCTAATCGAATTTTTTCAACTGCTCGACCGTGTCGGTATAATTCATCGAGCGACCGCAGTAAGACTTGTTTTGTATCATTAACTGAGCTGCAAGCTCCACCGGAAATAAACCCACCAGTTTTGAGGCGACCAAAAAGAATGACTACTGCTAAGCCGTTTGAATTTTCGATCATTGGTTCAATTACAAATATTTCCTCTAAGCCACACTGATCTCTTACCGTTGCAACGTAAGGTGAAATTGAATGTTTGCTTGCAGAGTTGCCAATAGACTCAAGCTTAAATGCAATCGTATCGTCATCCCACCATTTTGCCCAAACGTATCTTTCAATAGCTTCGGCCAATGCCGAATCGCGAGCTTTTGAGTCGGCATTTTCATAAAACAATGGATAGGCAGCAAAGCCATCTGATCGTTCAGTCATGCAAGATGTGATTTTATTTTCATAGCCTGCGCGAAATGCAAGACGCTCAACTCTTTCGGATAAGGCCTTTAGAAGAGCGATGTTGCCGTCATCAGCAAAGCCAGTTGTCGAGTTTTCAGAAATTATTTTAGTTTTATCTTCATCATGACATACAAACCAATAGCGGTCGCCAACTTTAGAAACGTTCATATTTTTTGGAAGCTGATTTCTAAGTTTTAATTCTTTAAGCAAAGAAGTTAGACCTGCTTGTACGTCAGTCACGTTTACTCCATCCTAAAAACCTGCCACGGTGCAGGGGAAGTAATTGAAACTGGGGCTTCCATAATCAGTGAACTATCTTTTGCAGCATAGAAGCGTCTTAAGTGGGTAAAGACGTTAAAAAGTGACTCACTATAAATATGTTGA
>JAYSSX010000258.1:0-4721 GCA_043720315.1 Pseudobdellovibrionaceae bacterium
ACCATTAAATTCACGTCTTCAATTCCTGACCATGAGTAACTGGTGCGATAATACTGGCTGGCATCGATTTGATTTCGAACTGCAAATAATTGTACTGTCGATTGATTCCAGCTTCCTGGTTTGATTAATAATAGTGAAATCAATTGATACGATTCTGCAATTTGAAAAGGCTGCCAATGACCAGACAAAAGTAACGCCGGATAATCGGACTTGTCTTTTGCCCCTTGTTTATTCCAAAAGCCTTCTAGGTAAAATATCGCTGAGTCGACTTCAGAATAAACCCATTCGTAACTAATTCCACCCGATGCGGATTTTTTAATTTCATCGTCTGACCCAGCCGCTTCGGCAACTAAGTCAAAATCACCAATTCCTATGGATAAATCAGCGCCACTTAAAGAAGAAATACCCTTTCGTTGATATCTGGTCAAACTGACCTCGGCCTTGTCAAATACAATTTCTGCGCGTGCGCCGATGCCAATAGATCGATTCGTATTTGTTTTTTCAAAGTTTTCGATCAGATAAAAATTATGACTTCCAACAGGTACATGAAATTTCAAGAGGGCCAGCCCCGCCCGTTGATCTTCAGATTTAAAAAAATCTCTCGCTTCGGAGTTTAAAAAGTCAGTGGGATTCCAAAAGTGACCAGTTCCCCATTTTATTTTCTGAGTGCCAGCAGTTATAAATACTTTATGATTAATATGGAATTGTAATTTAAGTTCTTCGATCTGGGATTCGCTGCGTTTCAATGCAGCCCCCGTCAAAGGATTTATAATGGATTCGTCAATGGCAGGATCATAAACCATATGACCCTTAAAAAAGAATCGGGTGTCTCTTTTAAGGTGCGAATCTAAGTAAATGGACAATGTCTGGGGATTTTTGGTCCAATCTTCTATTGGCAATCCGGAAAAACGATAGTGATAAAGTTCGTACATGAACTGGCCACCGATTTTTAACTTGTCGAGGTCGAGGGCGTCCTTTTCTGCGGATAAAATGCCTTTGTTGGAGTCGAAACCTTTGCTGAATTCGGCCGCCGTCGGCGGCGTTTTTCCATTGATGTTGGTGGCGGCTTCTCCGCCTGGAAAATCTTCGGCATAGGCGGTGACCGAGCCGGCAAAAATATGAAAAGCTGTTAGAGTCGCGATTAATAAAATCAAATTCATGGTGACTACCTATTTTGTTTTGGATTCAATCCAAGCTTTTGTAAACATATTGTCGTCTAATTTTTTTAAATCGACTTCTTTAAGAACGATAATGGTCGAGTTGCCCTTTTCCAATTCATCAAAAATTCTAATTTCATCTGGGACGTAAACATCGCCCTTTTTAGACTCACTGTAAACTTTATTCCATTTTGGGTAATAGGATGTACGCATTAATTTTCCACTTAGGGAATATTCTTCTCGTTTCAATTCATTCTTGTGTTTTTGATCGACCCAAAGTTTTAACATAGGGTAGGAAACTTCTTTTCCGTCTTTTACTTTTAAAATCAATTTGTAAACTTGGTAACTTCCCAGCTGATCAGTGCCTTCGGCTTTGACGTCATATTCTTCAGCCATTCGGGATTCGTCGAAATCACTTCGGCGCGAATTGGTGCCGCCGATTTTTTCTCTTTCGGTTCGGCGTTCCCATTTTCCAGTGGAAGGATCGTAACTCCAAAGATTTTTATCAATCTTTAAATAAGCTTTTCCGGCTTCTTCTTTTGGTTTAGTAAACAAAAACATAAATTTATTCATTTCGTCACGGCGGTAAACCAAGGATTGATACAATTTCGGTTCTTTGTTCCGTTCCGTTTCTTTGACGAAAGCCAAGGCCGTATAGTCACCGGAGTTTCGCTGCTTATCGTCTAAAGCCTTTGCTAACTCTAGGGCCTCAGTGTCAGTGAATTTAACAGTTGAGTTAGTATTGGATGTTTTTGCTGCAACTTCGGGTTTGGCGGGAGTTTCTGATTTAGGTGGAAGTTCTCCCTTTTTACTCTCTTCGGCAAATGCCGTTATTGCCAAGCATAAAACAAAAGTTAGGTTCAATAAATTTTTAAAACAAAACATAAAATCTCCTTTTTCGATCCTCTAGCAATCAGCCATTTAACTTTGCATTGCCGTTACAGGTTTTAGTTGCGCGGCCATTCGTGTAGGAATAAGTGCGCCTAAAACTAAAGTGATGACTAAAACAAAAAACACGAAGAAAAACTGTGACCATAATACTGTAAAAGTTAAATGATTCGACATAAAAAATAATTGCAGGGCGTCCGATTTTAAAGGGATCTTCATCAGATTTAAGGCGATTCCAAAAGTGAATCCAAGAAGACCACCTACACAAGTTCCAATTACAGACAAAATAAACGATTCCAATAAAATCATGATAAACACTTGGCGTTTTTGCAGCCCTATAGCGCGTAGGGTGCCAATTTCAGCCGTACGTTCACGAATAGACATCCAAATGGTATTCATTAAGCCAATAACAACTACAATGGTTAAAATCAGTATCAAAAAAAACGTCAAAGCCGTTAGCAATTGCACGACCCATTTTAGAAAAGAAGTTTCATCTTCCCAAGTGGTCACATCAATCTTTTGCCCTGTCCAGGATTCTCCGGCCACCCGATCAAACTTCATAAAGAAGGGGTTTGCTTCCTTTTCCATTAACGGAAAACCGGCTGCGACCACGGCCTTACGAAGGCGTTCCTCAACTTCGGGAACTTTTTTAATATCAGGCAAAAAAATCATAATTTGGCCTGTGGTATTTTCCTTCAACTGGTAAATTTCTCGCACGTCATCGGAATGTAAAAACAAAGAGAATTGCGAAAAAAGTCCTAGATCTTTTAAGACCGCAACCACCTTAACATCTTTGGTATTGTTTATATTTCGGAAAGTGGGTAGTGATAAGGTCACCATATCGCCAATTTGCACGTTCAATTTTTTTGCCTGAGAAGCAAACAGGGCTATTGCTCCAGTTTGTGCCAAATCTTGAATGTTGCCGGATTGGGTTTCCATAGTGCCTAAAACGGTGCCTTCGTTTTCCATCCGCACTCCCCACATGGGGACTTGAATGGATTCGGTTTCGGAAATGACTTTTCCGTAGCCTTTCATTCGGTCGATAATCAATTGCGCTTCTGGAACTGTCGTTTTTGCCAGTTCATATAACTTTTGGTAATCAGTCACGATTGGGCTGGCTGAACTTTGACTGCGTTTATAGAATCCGGCGATGTTAATGTGCCCTGACATGATCGCCGTGCCATTTTTGATCATGGTATCTTGAATTCCTTGTATCAATGACATCAGTACCATTAAAAAGAAGGCTATAGAAGCAATGGCCGAACCTAAAACCACAGTTCGAGTTTTGTTTTTAAGAAGATTTCTAAAGGCAATGCGAAAAAACATTCTCATTTTTCTAGTCCTTTTTCTGCATGGCTAAAATGGGAGAAATTTTCATAGCACGCCAAGCAGGGTATTGGGTCGCCAAAAAGGAAATCAACAGCATCATTACAAATACCAGCAAAATTTCAAACCACTGGGCCGAAAAATACAGTTTAGGTCCGGAAAAGAAAAACATGGCTACGTCACCTTGTGCGGGGATTCCACTTTTTCCAACTGTTTGAATTACCAAAAGGGCTAGTAGTGTACCGATGCCGCCAAATAATAAACTGGTCAGCGCTGACTCAATCAGAAAAGACGAGTAGATAAAATTCTTGGGAGCTCCGATAGCGCGGATAGTTCCAATTTCTTGCTGTCGATCTAAGGTAGCCATCAACAAAGAATTCATAATCATCAAGGAAGCAATAGATAACAAAATGAAAACAAAAAAATAAAGAATAAATTTCAGGGCGAAAGTCATTTGCCCAATCATTCCACTGGACTCTTGCCAGTCCGCCACTTGAATCCCCAACTTTTCCTTTTCAGAACGGTCAAGGATTTCTTGCATCGTCGCTTTAGCCTTGGAGGCGTCCTTTAAAAATATAGCGGCGTTTAGAAAAACACCGTTTTCCAACTCTTCTTTAGAATAGGAATCGGGCACATCCGATTTTGATCCTAAAGCCAACAGGGTTTTTAAAGTTCCCGCCAATTGCGGACTTCCTGGTTTTTTAGTTTCAGTAGTTTCAGGTGACTTTCCAAACATTCCCTCAAGATCATCTTTAGAAAGGTCAACGGCGCCCATCTCAGACTCAATCTCTTTATTTTGGGCTTTTCGTTCATCAGTCATAAAGCCATAGAGTTGACGGAACGAGACCAAATCAATCAAAGAAAAATTTCCAGCCAGCGGCGAATTTTCAAAACTTTTAAATCTAAAAGTTCCATAGACCTTGATATTCATTGCCGACGAAGAACCCAATTTTGTAAAAGCCGTTAAGGGAATTGTTTCTCCTACTTTGATTTTATACAACTGTAGTTCTGGAGCCATCTTGGTATAGAAAAACTCATATCGTTCATTGAAATTAGCATCATTGATAGTAAAAAACTGTTTTAGAAGTTCGTTGAAATCCTGCGAGTCGCTTTTTAGAAGACTATTTAGGTCGGCGATCATCCTTTTTGTCTGAGCCGGATTTAACTGTAAGTAGATTTCAGCTAACTGATCTAGATTGGCTTTTAATTTGTCTTGTAGAGCTTTAGTGTCTGCAATTTTGATGTTTTTCTCTTTCATTTCTTTTTTTACGGCATCTAACCGGCGGGCGATTCTATGTTTGACGTAAGTTTCGTAAATGTAGTCATGAATTAAAAACCCCTTTTTTCCTT
>JAYSSX010000259.1:0-1535 GCA_043720315.1 Pseudobdellovibrionaceae bacterium
GAAGGAATAAAAGAAAGCGATTTAAAGATCCTTAAGTTCTTTTTCCGTACAGTATTTAATCCGAAAAAAAACTATAGCGGCGAAAATCGGTCCGTTTGGCCGCTGGTCACCTATGGTCAAGATTCCCTGAATCAATTTATAAATGGCGTCTTGTGGGAGGCCTACCTAGATTTAAGTTTAGTGCAACGAAACCAGTTGCTTCAATTTTTTTTGAAAGACCTCAGAGTTAATAAAGCAGCTAATAATGAAATCGCCTACTCATTAGAGGTATTAGGTCAGGTTGAAGTTGCTTCCAATAAGAACCAGTCATTATTGCAGCTGAACGATAAAAAAATTATTTTAGATTATGTTGATTTTTTAAATCAGCTGTCCAGTCATGAATCGGTTAAGAGTTATTTGGATCTGGTTATCAATCGCTTGAGGCAGCATGATTTTAATTTTTCTAAAACTGATCAATTTGATTACGTCGTTTTAGTGAACAAAGCCGATGATATTGCGTTTTTACGAGGAATAAATAAAAATAGCGATCTGAAAGTCATTTTCTCGAACGAAAATATCTATTTTGATTCTAATGGACTTTTCATTGACGAAGTGAAGCGACCAACTAAAATTTCCAGCATAGTCTCTGACTATTACATTTATTTTGATTGCCCAGGGCAGAACCATATTGGTTTAAGCAAAGTAAATGCCGAAAGAGTAGTGTCGATTAAAACTTGCGATGTCAGTTCGGTCAATTTTGGCGGTTTAAGAAAAGCCAATATCGAAAGATTCGTAAGAGACAATGCCGTTCTTCCCTTAGTTGTTTATTATATGCCAGCAATTCAAGACCTGAATTTGGGCAATCTAAATTTGGGAGAACTATCCGACTGGATAAAGCAACCAATTAAAAATAACAGCAAATTAAAATTAATTGGCTGGCAATCACCGGATTGGGATGAGGATCTTAAAGTTTACCGAGCCAAAGCCACTCACGATGTTATTGAATTCTATCGATTTTAAATTAGCCTCGAGTTTTTAGTTCAACGATCTCATTTTTTTGATTCACGAAAACACAAGTAGGTTCCCACTTTTTAGCTTCTTCGACTGTCATCGAAGCATAACAAACAATAATCACCACGTCTCCCCTTTGCACTAACCTTGCAGCAGCTCCATTTAGGCAAATTTCGTTTGCCTTACCGGGAATTACATAGGTGGAGAAACGAGCACCCGTGTTGCAATTGTAGATATCTACTTTTTCGTTAATTAACATACCAGAAGCTTCAATCAATTGAGGTGCAATAGAAATTGAACCTTCATAACTTAAATCAGCATCGGTTACGGTGGCTCTATGAATTTTACATTTCAACATTTCTAAGTTCATCTTCTACCTTCGCATTCATTTTTAAAGCAATTAATAAGCCCTGAAGTACTAAGTCAGGTTGGATCACATCAAACACATTATGTTTTTCAAATAAGGAAGAGAATCCACCTGTACCAATTAGGTAAGGTTTTTCACCTGCGAAACACTCTTCAGAGATTCGGCTGGAAAGTTCTTT
>JAYSSX010000260.1:0-2068 GCA_043720315.1 Pseudobdellovibrionaceae bacterium
GGCCTCTGTTGGTTTAGTTCAAAATCTAGGAGCGTTAAAAGCTTTGACTACGGTTGGGATTATTGAAGGGCATATGCGTTTACATGCCAAAAATCTTGCATTAGGCGCCGGCGCTGAAGAGGCAGAAATTCCTTATGTTCAGAAAAAATTAGAAGAAATTTTAACTATTAAAAAACGAATTACCTTGTCTCACGCCATAGAAGTTTTAAAAGAGTTGCGCGAGCAAATACAATCTAAGTCGAATTGAGGTTTGAATGTTTACCTTACTAGTTCCAGGAAAAACATTTATCGTTGGTGAATATTTAGCTCTGTTAGGTGAATCTGCTATTATTGCCTGTACCAGTCCTTACTTTGAGTTACGAGTAACACCTACAACAAATGCGACGACGACAAGTTCCGAATTTCATAAAGACTCACCCGCAGGAAAATTTATCGCCAACAACCGAAGTTTTTTCCAAGCTTGGGATTTAAAATTTGTCGATCCCTATGAAGGCGCCGGTGGGTTAGGTGGGTCAACGGCTGAATTTTTAGCGAGTTATATTTTTAAAAATCATTATTCCGAAGTCGAATCTCATTCTCAGTTGTTCTTCGATTATACAAAGGCACTACAAGATTTTTTGGCACAATTTGAGGGAACTAATCTGCCAAGCGGTTTTGACTTAGTGGCGCAGTTAAACGGTGGATTAACTTATTTTAATAAATCGGACGGGGTCTTAAATCAGATCAAATGGGACTTTGCAGATCTTGATTTTTTAATTTTAAAAACGCCTTTTAAAATTAAGACTCATGAACATTTAAAGGGATTAGATCTCAATTCTGTTTTAGTTCAGAAACAAACTGTGTTGAAAGAAATTGTTGAAGCCACTAGAAAGTCGCTTGAAGAAAGTAATCCAGAATTGTTTTGTAAAAGTGTCAATAATTATTACCAACAAATGTTGGATGCTGATCTTGTTCTACCTGAAACCAAAGAAGTTATTTCTGAAATTCAGAAACGTGCTGGGTTTAAAGCGATCAAAGGTTGTGGGGCATTAGGGGCTGACACTATTTTAGTTGTGGATACCAAAGAAAAGCTAACTTCAAATGCCGGATTTTTTGCGGATTATAGTCTCACTCCAATTGGTACTGTGCAAAATCTTGGACACGGTCTAAAAATTTTATGAACCATAAAATGTCGGACTTCGTTCATGTTTAAAGGCAAAGGATTTTCCAATATTGCCCTGATCAAATACATGGGGAAATCCATTGCTGCTATCAATGATCCAACGAATGCTTCATTATCCCTAACTCTACCTGGTCTTTTTACTGAAGTTCAGTTGACGGAGAAAACCACGGGTGAAGACGATTGGTCGGATTTAGATGGACATGGCTTTTTACCTATTCAATTAAGTGAAAAGGGAAAAACCAAATTTTTAAATTATCTTAAATCAATGAAGCAAGAATTTGGGATTGAGAAGTCTTTTAGTATTAGAAGTGCCAACAATTTTCCTTCAGATTGTGGAATCGCCAGCAGCGCCAGCAGTTTTTCAGCTTTGACATTGGCTTTTGCTCAATACTTAAAATCAAAAGAAATTGTTGTGCCTATGCTAGAGCTAGCTTTACTTTCAAAAAAAGGTTCTGGATCCTCTTGTAGATCTTTTTTTGGTCCTTGGACTTATTGGAAGGGCAACGAAGTTTGTCAGAGAAAATTTTCATTTATTCCAGGTTGGCATCAAGTGGTTATTGTAGATTCCAAGACTAAAAATGTATCTTCAAGCGAGGCGCATCTTTTAGTGACGTCAAGTAGTCACTTCTTGGGACGAGTTGAGCGTGCCGAGAGTCGACTGCAAGAACTTTCTTTGTTGTTAGCTCAACCTTTAGCCGCAGGCGAAAAATGGAATCGGGCCTTTAAGATCTGCTGGGACGAATTTATGGACATGCACCATCTGTTTCATACGGCAAAAGATCCCTTTTTCTACTGGTCAGAAAATACAGTGACTGCCCTAAAATATATTTCTGAACTGTGGAAAAAAAATAGCGACGGCCCATTGGTTACTATGGATGCTGGTCCTAATTTACATTTAATTTACCG
>JAYSSX010000261.1:0-4543 GCA_043720315.1 Pseudobdellovibrionaceae bacterium
GGCAGAACAATCGAAGACTCGACTCCGCGCCCAATAATGAATTTCTCTGAATCCACCAAATGAACTTGGGTCTTCTCTTCTGAAGAAGACCCTTGATTCCATTTAATCTTTACCAGGACGGCAAATGCATTCATCGAACAGTTCCTTCAATTAAGAAGCCGACTTAACCGAATTTACGTCGCGACTTCTTACTTTGTCCCCTGTTGCATCATTGATCGACTGTTCAGCCAAAGCCTCTACAGGATCGCGATGTTCGTCAAATTTGGCACCTGACTTAGGGTAATCATTATTGTTACTTCGATACCATAATAAATCTAAAGAACCTTCTAAACGATCAACAATATCGATGTATACTTTCTCGGGTGAGAACGCTGTATTTACGATAGTCATCATTACTGACAAGAAGATACCAATGATCGAACTGTTCATAGCAAAGGAGATCTCTACTAAGAAACTATCCATGATAGTTTTAGAAAGCTCCATGTTTGCTAGATCCATCTGACCTAAGGTAGGTAAACCCTTTACGATACCTAAGAATGTTCCAAAGATACCACCTATGACGAACAATGCCGGTAGAATCTGAACCATATCATGCAAGTAAGATATTGGAATAATTCCGAAAACTTTATTAAAGCAAGGATTTTGCTGAAATGTTGTTTTAGTAATATTCAATAATTTTGGATTTTGATCGTTCCATTTCAGGAACTTCAATTGCTTTAAAAGATCTCTGATCAGCCAAGCCGTACCTTGCTTGATTAAAAAGATACGATCACTTACCGCCATGATTTTATCATTTTTTCGGCGCTGGATGCGATCGCGGACCTCAAAAGACTCATAATAAGCTTTTTCCATTATTCTTTTCGTAATAACGTAAAACGAATAATGTCCTTCCTTATTCGGATCTTCCGACTCGATAAACTTCTGAACTCGCTTTTCGAATTCTTTAGCAAACCAGTCGTGCCGTTTTACCGTGTAAAATATAAGCACACGGGCAACGCAACCTACCATAAAAGCTAACACCATCGTTGGTAAAACAACGTGAATAGCTAGATTTAGCAGGTTCTCATTTATGAATTTAATTAGCAGGGTTGAAACCATTTTGTTTCTCCTTTATTTATTTATCGAAACCAAATTTAATAATTACTCTTTGCGCCTTCTTACAATCGTACTTAGCACAGAAGTCAGCCTGACTCTGTTGCGCAACTCCACGAAAATTTTTATCTGCCAAGAAACTTCGTCCAGTTACTTTTACTAAAGGAAGTAATTCTTCTTGGTATTTGTAAGACATCTTATTTTTATCAAATAAATGCTGGAAGATTGAACGGGCACGAGCATAACTTAAATCCAAGTTGTAATCGACGGCTTTTCTGTCGCCGCTTTTTAACACGTTCGGATCCACCATTTTGCCTTTATAGGTCGGCGACGCGAAACCAACGATTTCAACAGCACTAGGCTTTAGCTTAACTTCAGAATTTTCATATAATGAAGAGGCGTAAACAGGAAATGCTTTCTCCAAGATATCAACCATTCCCGATTTTAAATTTGCTTTACCAGAGTCAAAATACTGATCTCCGAAGTCGATCATTACATCACCCGTTTCACCGTCAACGTCTGCTTTTATTCCGGCCTTAGCAAAACCACGCTTGATTGCATTAGCAATATTTTTACGAGCATTTGCTTCCGACAGCGCTTTAGATAACTGACCTTCTGTATCCTTCATCTTGCCTTGTAAATTAGAAATTTGATTTCCTAACTCTTTGGCCTTTTGATCGCCCTTTGCCAAACTTGCATCATACTGCCCTTTTAAATCATTCATCTGCTTTTCGTATTTACCTTTAGTATTTTCTAACTGCCCGACTAAGTTTTTCGCCAACTGATCCTTAGCGTTTAACTGACTTTTGGTCGCTTCTAAATCTGAGTTAATATTTTGAAGTTCGCTAGCCTTCTTGTTTAACTGAGCCAAAACTTCTCTATTCTTATCAGCCAATTCTTGTACTTCTTGCGCCTTCTCTTCTTTAGCCTTAGCCACTTGTTGCTCGTAAGCCTTTTTGGTCATTTTCTGCGACTGATATGCATTCTTCAATTGTTTCATTTTCTGATCCAACTGATTTTGCGCCATTGCAATTTGTTTTTCACGTTCGGAAATTTGGGTCTCTTGATCTGCTACTGTATCCTGAAGTTCATTGATATCAGCTTTAGCCTCTTTAATTTCAGTATTTTTCTCGTTAATAACTTCTTCTTTACGTTTGATTTTGCTTTTCGCCAAAACGTTTGAATTAACCATATTACGAACCATTTGCTGATACTGATTTAAGGCTGTTTCCTTTTGTTCGTTCTCTAAAGCCTGTTGACGTAATTTGTCTTTTTCATCTTTAGCCTCTTCCTTAAGAAGATCCAACTTAGATAAAAGATTTTCATAAACCTTTTGATCTTGTTCACTAGATTCTTTGATAGTGTCCTGTCTAATGGTATTGTATGCTTTTAATTGATTCTGCAAATCTTGAACTTGCATGGACAAACGTTCTTTTTCAACCTGGTTTTGTAACCCTGTTGTTCCCGTTCGTAAGCTTGCAGTAATGTATAAAAGTAAAAATACAACTGACAAACCCAAAAATAAATCTGAGTAAGATGTCCACTGACTTTCACTGCCTTCTGATCTTCTATGCTTTGAATACTGTAGTCCCACGGATTCCTCCGATACTTTAATCGGAAGATTGGGAATTTTAAAAAGGTCCAGTTTTTATTTTAGCGCGTTTGGCGAGTTTCTCTAGACCTTCGATGAGGAAATTAAAAGATCCAACCCAAAGTGAACTCTAAAAATCCACCGCCATCGGCACTTGCTTCGTCTTTGTAGGCATTACCTAAAGAATCCTTTACTTGCACCTTGGTTGTCGACGTATTTACGCCAAAACCTAAATTCATATTAAAAGAAGGATCCCAAAACCAGTGATAGCCCAACCCTAAAGATAGTCCACCTCCAGATCCTTCACCCGTGTATGTTACGCCGTTATCAACAATTTCAGCTTTTACTTTTGAACCTTGCAATTTACCCAATCCATACCAAGAGTCGGTATACACTTCGTCGAAAAAATATCGACCTTGAATACCTATGGAACTAGCATGAATAGTTACATCTAATAATTTAAAATTCCAAAATGCTAGTGCCGGCCCGATAGTAAACTTATTATTGATTTTATAATCCATTTCCAAATTCACTAACCCAATTAGTAATCCAATGGGACCAAAGCGAAAATTCCAATCTTTTGAGACATTTGAATTGCTCGAAGTTGGCGCAGCAGCTGGTCCACCTTCTGCGGCCCGAGCGTTGAACGAAAGTACTGTGATGATAACTAACAAAATATTTGAAAATATAGTCATGAATTCCCCCGAGATTAATTACAAACATTCTAATCCGTGACGTCAACCCAAATTAGGTGGTAACCGGTGAAATTCGTTGAAATTTAGTGGAGGGGTTGGTATGAATAATCTAATTTAAAATCGTCTCTTAGCGTAGTTGGTAGCGCGCTTCCTTGACATGGAAGAGGTCACTGGTTCGAGTCCAGTAGAGACGACCAGTCTCTGTCAATCTCTACCAATCTATATAGACGACTAGTCTCTTTCCATCTTCAAAAGACGGCTATTGTCCACCGTCACTGAGCTTTCGCAAATGAAAATAAACTCCCGAAGCCATAACTGAAAAACCAGACTCACCTCTGGATTTTGGCCACTTCTGGAAATACGATCTATTGATGCATCTGAAATCCCGCAAGAACGAATCTTACCAAACAAAGAAATATCGTTCGAAACATTTATAGAAATTCCATGCTTTGAAATTCCATCAGCAATTCTTAAACCGACAAAAGCAATTTTACCTTGTTTTGTATATAGGCCAGTTCCACTTTTTTCCGCAATGACATCAAACTTCAATAACATAAGTCGCGTAGCCTCAAGCAACGAATCAATGAACTGACTTACGCCCACCTTCATGGCTTTCAGTGGCAAAATTGGATAAATAACCAGTTGCCCAGGTGAATGTAAGGTTGCCTGACCACCTCTGTCCGTTTTAAAAACCTTAATGGCGTTAGTGTCTAGCTCGGAAAAAGAAAGATCCTTCTGCGCATCTCCGCGAATGCCCAAAGTGATAACTTCGGGATGTTCCAGACCCAGTACATAACTAGAATGATCTTTTTTACTGCGCTCGGCGTAATGCTCTTGCAGCAACAATCCTGATTCATAATCGGTGCGATCCAACCAGATACCGTGGATCATTTAATACAACTCGACTCTGTCGTTTTCCTTAAATCCTGCTCCTGAATGGATAACGGCAATTGATCCATCTTGGCCAAAATACTCCACAACCTCCAAGGTCCCCTTTAGTCGCCCCGGAACTTTTCCAATGTAATTTCCAGTTTGTGGATCGTAAACTTCATCGCCTTCATCACTCACTTTTAAAATATCTCCACGCTGAAGTCCAGACACTCGACCAACATTTAAAAAGATGCGATCGCCATTAACCAATGCTATTCGCCCTTCCCAGGAAAGG
>JAYSSX010000262.1:0-4373 GCA_043720315.1 Pseudobdellovibrionaceae bacterium
ATAAAATCACAGGTACTTTAGCATTTTTAACTTCAACCAAAGGTTTTTCGTTATTTGCTAAAGACGGTTTGTTTGAAGCTTCTTGGGCGGCAACCTTTGCCATATCACCATTCGGCTCTGTCACTTCTATTTTGTATCCACTTGCCGTCAATTCGGAAATGGACACAATAGAAGCCGCTTCTTTTTCATCTTGAAAAGAGGCTTTTTTTTCTTTTGTACAGCCATTCAGTAGCAATGCCAGCATACTGAGTGAAGCTAAAAGAACTCTCATTTGTTTCATACGTTTCTCCCATTAAATCACTTAATATGTATAAGTGAGACCTAAACTAATTGTTGAATTCGTGTCGTCCATTAAATCGTACTCGTACTGACCAGATACATTTCGGCTGTTTACAACCGGTAATCCCAGAGCATGAGACAAGCTTAAGGCAACTTGTTTATTTAACTGAAAATCAATTTCTTCGGAGTGCGAGTAATATTCGCGAATAGCACCGGCGTATGTCCAACGATTGATATGATTGATATCAACAACGACGGATACGGTATCATTAAATGAATAATCCAATTCCAACGCTTGCGAGGAGCCATACTTATTATTCATCAATCCACTAAGTGCAGTTTCATATTTATGAACATAACGAATTCCGTTCAAAATAAACGTGATACCTAGTGGACCTGAAGCACTGGGATTTAACTTTACGCTTCCTGTAAATGAAACACTGTAAAGTTGCTGCTGTGAAACATTTTGTGCACGATCTTGTGGGATCGTTAAGGTTGTTTTAAAAGTAACAGGCATTTCTTTTAATTTAAGTCCCAAAGCCGATAAACTGACGTTGGTTCTGCCGTAATCAGATTCTTCAGGATGATTAATGTCTTTTGAATATTCAATTAGAGAAGAGATTCTGAATTTATCGCTCAACTTGTAAGAGGGATTAAATCCGAAGTCCCAAGTTGAGTACTCAGCACCGTCATTTTGGCGATACAACGAATTACTTCTTCCTACGCTTGCTACGAAAGAAAATTTCTTAGTCGCTTCTGGTTTGGCTTCGCTAGAATTAATGCTTAAAGAATTTGTATTTCCAACGCCAGGGGCTGCCGACTTGGATTCGATACCTGTCGGTACAGCTTCGTTCGCAGAGGCTGTAGTTACGGCCGTAGCAGCAGTTGGTGCAGCTGCTTTCGCAGAAGAACTCGCCACTTTTACCGGCGCAGTCGTTTGCGCGATCGGCGCAAAAGTTATCTGAGCAAAAGCAATCGAAGCGCAAATAGCATGCACAAGTAAAACAATCGCAATCGTTTTAAAAATGAAGGCTAATTTATTTCTCACTGTTTGCTCCTAACGGTCACACATGTTTCCAGTGGTTGGTATCAAAAGGAATCTGCTTTTAACCCAAACTAAACTGCAATTACCCTAAAGCAGAATCTATGCCTGTGCTTAAAATTTTTGCTTCAATTCCAAAGCTGACATAACAAATGCTTATAGGCTGCTTTCTAACGCCACGCATAATATAGGTCATATTAAGTTTCTATTCCATCGAATTAGTCTTAATAAAATAAGGAAATTTTTAATGGGTAGAAAGTTCACTATCCATAAGCATCGCTTATAATAAATATTTTTAAAAATTGTCTAAAAATTTGATAGTAAATGGCTTTTAGAATACGATTAATTCGGTGAAATTTAAGGAAATTATCGTATTTACAGATGGTGCTTGTTCGGGGAATCCAGGCCGCGGTGGATGGGCTTCTATCATTGCTTACCCTGGGGGTGAAATCCAGGAGTTGGGCAGCGGTTTTGACCAAACGACCAACAATCAGATGGAATTGATGGGTCCGATTAAAGCCCTAAAGAACATCAAAGAGGGTACCACCGAAATCATAATCTACACCGATTCAGTTTATGTGATTCGCGGTATAACCCAGTGGATATGGGGCTGGCGCCAAAAGGGCTGGAAAACCGGCGAAGGCGGCGAAGTCGCCAATAAAGCCCAGTGGCAGGATCTTTTTGACCTTGTTTATAGGAAGTTTTCAAGCAGTTCACCTGCCGCTACGGGGGCTTCTGGCGCAGAATCCCCGAA
This sequence comes from Pseudobdellovibrionaceae bacterium, assembly GCA_043720315.1. Classification (GTDB taxonomy): domain Bacteria; phylum Bdellovibrionota; class Bdellovibrionia; order Bdellovibrionales; family Bdellovibrionaceae; genus JAYSSX01. The sequence continues at coordinate 2,076 of JAYSSX010000262.1, forward strand.
GGGGTCGAAAAGTAAAACCCTTGTTCGCTTCCAATTTGTTCGCGGTCACAAGGGTGTTCCCGGGAACGAACGGTGCGATGAAATAGCCGTTGGATTCACCAAGGGCCGCTGGGTCGACTTGTACCAGGGGCCTCTTCTTCAATACCCTGTCGCCATTTATGATATCCCCGAAGACGAGCCACTCCCTGAAATCAAAGCCAAAGTCGAAAAGAAGGTGGCCTTTTCTTATCTTAGTTATCTTTCGGGAGTAGTGTATCGTCACTCTGATTGGGGAAGTTGCGAGCGGCGAGTGAAGGGACAATCGGGTGCTAAATTTAAAAAGGCGATGAGTTCCGAAGATGAAGGCAAAATACTATCCGAGTGGGGTCTATCGACCTCAACTCCTATAAAAGAGTAAAATATGGAAATTAAAGACTCACATATAATGATCACTGGTTCGAATCGCGGTATTGGCCGCGCTGTTGCGATGTCGTGCGCAGCCGATAAAGCCCATTTACATTTGGTGAATCGATCTTTAGATGAAGATCTAAATGCCGAATTAACAAAGTCGGGTGCCGCATCGATCACAAATTATTTGTTAAATTTAAATTCGGCTATTGAAATTCAAAAGTTTATCGAAGCTAATAAAAATCTTTCGCTGGATATTCTTTTTAATAATGCTGGCCAGTTGACCGGCGGCTTATTGGAAGAACAAAACATTAATGATATTAATTCCATGTTACAGGTGAATGTAAATGCATTGATTCATTTGACTCATGGTTTTTTGCCGGGAATGTTGAAACGTAAACACGGAAAGATTATCAATCATTCGAGTGTTTCGGCAATCATGCATTTTCCCTGCGCTTCAACCTATGCGGCGTCAAAAGCTGCAGTTTATGCTTTCACTCAATGTTTGCGAGCGGAACTAAAAGGCACTGGCGTGACAACTTTAACGTTGATTACTCCGGGGGTAGAAACGCGAATGTATGCTGATATCTCAAATAAGTATGGAAAGAATATGGACTTAAGTTTCTTAAAAAGTATGCCGGTGAAGCAATATGCGCAGAGAATTCGTGAGGCTATTTTGGAAGATTTAGAAGAATTACAACCAAGTGGAGTGTCTGGTTTGAGCGTGAAGTTCGCACAGTTTTTCCCTTTTGCTTTTGAAAAATTAGCTGTGAAAAGTTTTAAAAGATAATCTAAATTTTTAGGGGAGCGGAAATGAAGAAATTAATTTTTTTAAGTTTGGTAATATTAATTCAAGGTTGCAGCCACGTGGGCGCCAAGGACTCTTCGCGATTTCCAGCACAAGAAACGGACGAGTTAAAAGAAGGCAGGCATTCGACGCAAGTTTGGAATCACGGCAAAAGAAGCGAAAAAGTTCTATTGGTAATGCATGGTCTGCATGAATCGCCGGCCTACATGTTTGGCTTTGCAAAGGCCTTTTACGATAAAGGTTATAATGTTTTATCAATACGCTTGCCTGGCCACCAAACGATTAACCGCGATGATTTAAATAAAACCAAAGCCAGTGAATGGATCGATAGTTCGGTACAAGGTTTAGAGTTTGCTTTGACATTGGGTAATCAAGTAGAAGTTCTGGGTTACTCTTTAGGTGGTTTGCTTGCAGTCAATTTAGCCTTAAAATATCCTGAGCAGGTTCGCGCCCTTTATTTAATTGCTCCCGCGTTAGCCTTGCGCAATCGAGTCGTTTCGGCGGGGGTTCTTGCGGGTTGGAGTGGAGATGCTTCCAAAGTCTGTAGTCCTGATCCTGACAGCGAAAGAAATTTATTGTGTCGTCTGATATTATTAGATGACCAGGCGGGACAAATGATTAAGGAAGACATTTATCCTTCACCGGCGGCAGGTTATCAAGTCCAACGCGCGATTGATATTATTTCGGAAAAAACTCCGGCTCGTCCCGGGGTTGGTGAAGGTGCAGAATCGAATAATTATTTCGAACGGCTTATGGCTACTTATAATCAGTTGAAGGTTCCCATTTTTATGGTGAATTCTGCCGCTGATATAGTTATTCAGCCTGATTTCAACGAAAAATTTATCAACCAATATGCGGGAATTCATGGCTCGCTCTATTTTCCAAAACAAAAACAAATTTCGCACATAATGTTGTCAAAATCTGCTGACGATGCTTTCCGTCATCAACCGCAAACGGCCAACCCTTATTTCAGCGATATTCTGGCGAAGATTACGGAGTTCCAAAGTCAGCTGCCACAGCCGTAAACTGGTGCTTTGGAGGGGCCCAATAAGGGGCTCCAAGACGATGGTGCTGTTTCCCTAAGTTACAGACTTGGTTATTTT
>JAYSSX010000263.1:0-4897 GCA_043720315.1 Pseudobdellovibrionaceae bacterium
TTTTTTAAAATGGCTTGCAGATAAGTCAGTCCGGAGGCGATTTGAGTGTTTCGACTTTTGGGCTTAAAATAATAAAGGTCCCGCAAAATACGATGAACATGCCCGTTCCCTTTTGCCGGCGGCACAAAGTGTTCCACCTGATCGGAAAACATCAGTAATCCTACCTGATCTTTATTTTTAGTCGCGCTAAAAGCCAATAGTGCTGCTAGGTGAACCATCACTTCACCCTTAAAAAACTGTTGAGTTCCAAAGTCTGATGAGCCGCTGACGTCAACAGCCAAAATAGTTGTTAATTCCCGTTCTTCGTCAAATTTTTTGATGTAAGGTTTTCCCGCACGTGCGGTGAGAGCCCACGAAATAGTTCTTACGTCGTCACCAGGAACATACTCGCGAAAATCAGCAAATGTCATCCCCTGACCTTTAAAAAAAGTATGGTATTCGCCAGCAAACATATTGTTTACTAACTTGCGCGTGCTGATCTCTAACAGCTTAACTTTTTTTAAAATCTCTGGAGGTAACTGCATTAGTTCACTTCGATATTTTTTAAAATTTCTTTGATGATTTCATCTGACTTCATATTTTCAGCTTCGGCTTCGTAAGTTAAAATCAAACGATGACGTAAAACGTTGTAGGCAATTGCTTTGACGTCTTCCGCTGTGACATATCCGCGTCCACGCAAAAATGCATGGGCCTTGGCTGCACGAACTAATGAAATGCTGGCTCGGGGAGAACCTCCGACTGAAAGTAAATTAGCGATGTGCCCTAAACCAAACTCACTTGGCTTTCTCGAGGCCATAACTATTTCTACAATGTAATTTTTAATTTTTTGGTCAACGTAAATTTGATCTACACGACTAGTCGCGCGTAGTAACTCTTCACGAGTGATCACCGGTTGAATCACATGTTTATCATTGGTACCCATCCTATTGACGATTTCCAACTCTTCCGCTTTGTTTGGATACGTCACATTAATCTTAAACATAAATCGGTCCATCTGGGCTTCCGGTAACGGATAAGTTCCTTCTTGCTCCAATGGATTTTGCGTGGCTAAAACTAAAAATGGAGGATCCAATTTATAAGAAGTTTCTCCTATGGTAACTTGTTTTTCCGCCATGGCTTCCAGAAGTGCTGATTGTACTTTTGCCGGAGCACGATTGATCTCGTCAGCTAAAACGATATTGGTAAAAATCGGTCCTTTTTTAGGAGCGAAATCCCCTGACTTGGGATTAAAAATCATAGTTCCAATTAAATCCGTCGGTAACAAATCCGGGGTGAATTGAATTCGTTGAAAATCTAAAGAGATTGATTGCGAAATACTAGAAATGGTTAATGTCTTTGCTAAACCCGGAACACCTTCTAGCAATACGTGACCGCCCGTCAATAATCCCATCAACACACCTTCAAGCATGTCTTTCTGCCCGACAACGATTTTTGAAACCTCAGCAATCATTCTGTCTACGAACTGACTCTCTTGTTTGATCGCTGCGTTTAAGGCTAAAATATCAATTTCCACACTGGCCCCCTTTGGATCTTACTATTTGACAATTACATGTTAAATTTCGCAAGCTTAGACTCGTGCCAGCTATAAATGATCTGGCTTGAAAAATTTAAGCAGCGGTGCTTTAGTCAATAGTATGAATTTACACATCTCAAATACGACCAAGGTCTGGTTTTTCCTGGTAGCGACTTCTTTGGGCATTTTATTTTTAGGTTACCACTTCGGTGGTCGATTAGGATTATTCATAAGTTTTCTGTTAATGTCTTTCCTTAATTTCATTGTTTTCATTTATGGCAAGGCGCAAATCATTAAAAAGTTGGATGCGAAACTTCAATCTGGACAAGATCCATGGCGCATTAATGAAAAATTAGAAAATTTCAGCAAAGTGCTGGCGATGGAAAAACCTTTGCTGTTTATAGTAGAAGAGCCTACGGCAATAGCCTTTTCTTTGGCAACACCCTGGCAAAATGCGTCGATAGGTTTATCGACGGGGCTGATCAATAAATTGACCGAAGACGAATTGAACACTGTTTTGGCGCATGAAATTTGCCATATTCAAAGACACGATACCTTTGCTTTTTCGGTTAGCAGTTCTATTGCAAATACTTTTATTGGATTTGCGCAATTTTTAGATCAATTTTGGGTGATCAATCTGATGCAAAATCGAATGGTTCAGCGTCCTTTTTTGACGATGTTATCCCCTATCGCGTGGCTGATCATTCGTCTTACATTAAGTGAAAAAAACTTTATCGAAAACGATGAATTAGCCGCTGCATTAATTCAAGATAAGAAAAAATTGGCAACGGTATTGTGGAAATTGGACGGCCTGACTCATGCCGGGCTGATTAATGTTCCGCCTTGTAGCAGTCATTTATTTATTGTAAATCCATTGGGAGTTCGCGAAAAAAATTGGTTTTATTTAACTCATCCAAGTATTGAAACCAGGATACAAAAACTGATAGGATATTTCCCAATCTAAGGCCGAAGGCGAAAAGCCTTGGCTAGACAAGAGGAGTTTTTATGGAAAATTTGCACGCTAACTTTTCAATGCTAACCATGTCTATTGCTTCGTCGGCAGCAATGTCTTTAGGAATCACCGATGAACCTGGCGCTGCAAAAACTAAAGATAAACCGATGGCAAAATTTAATATCGATTTATTATTAATGTTGAGGGAAAAAACTAAAGGTAATTTAACTCCCGAAGAAAACAATCTTTTAGAGCAAGTCCTAACCGATCTTCAATTGAAATTCTGCAGCAACAAATAGTTATTTTAGGTGCTGGCTCCTTTTTAGGTACCAGGTCCTTTTAAAGACATGTAAAAGGACCTGGTACCTAAAAAGACAATGAATTAAATTTTTTTAATACAGATTAAAAAAAGAACGCTTTCTTTAATCTGTATTGCCTGTTTCTCATTTAAAATCGCAGGGATGAAAATCTCACATTAAAACGCAAATCTTATGTAACAACCATTTTTAATGCCAGTATTTAAGGCCTTTACTTTCTTTGAAATAGAACGATTATGAAGAAAGTTACTGGTACGGCGGAACGCCGACAGGACATTATCTAAGGAGAATTAAAATGACTCAAAAAACCCGTGAAAAATTATCGTCTGGTCAAAAGATTCGACAAGGTCTACTTTTGCTTTTTATTTCTTTAACCGTCTCATATGGAAGTTTCTTAGTAGAAGCCCATGCGCAAAAATTACCAGTGATTAAATCCGGTGACCCCCTCCCTGCTAATGCTTTTATTGAACTTGCGAAATTAGTAAATCCTTCTGTAGTTAATATCTCGACCGAAACCAAAATTCGCCGCGGTCCACGCGACCCGATGATGGATATGTTAGAACAATTTTATGGAAGACAAATGGCACCCAGAAATATTCGCCCGCAAACCGCCTTGGGAACTGGGTTCATCATTCGTGAAGACGGCCTAATCGTAACAAATAATCATGTGGTCGACGGCGCCGACGTTATTAAAGTTCAATTGAATGAAAACTCAGATAAACTTTATGAAGCCAAACTTATTGGTAAAGACACCCGAACTGATTTGGCTTTGATCAAAATTAAATCCGATAAAGCCTTTCCGGCTTTGACCTTAGGAACCTCGAAAGAGGTCGAAGTGGGCGAGTGGGTCGCCGCCTTCGGAAATCCGTTTGGACAAGGTCACACCATGACTAAGGGAATTATTTCAGCCAAAGGCCGTGAAGTCGGTGACATCAATCGATTTCCACTTTTACAAACAGATACTCCTATTAATCCTGGGAACTCAGGTGGACCTTTAGTAAATTTAAAAGGACAAGTGATCGCGGTGAATTCGGCGATCATTGGTGGGGCACAAAACATTGGATTTGCGATTCCTATAGATGAAGCCAAAACTATTTTGAATCAGTTAGAAAAAAATGGAAAAGTAAAAGTTGGTTTCCTAGGAGTCGGTTTGGCCGAACTGAGTCCGCAGTATGCGAAACAGTTTGATCTTGAACCAGGCGAAGGCTGTGTGATTGCCAGCGTTGAAGTTGGAAGCCCAGCTGCGAAAGCGGGCCTAAAAACTTACGATGTCGTTTCCGAATTTAATGGAAAAAAAATTAAAGGTCCTATGGACTTAACGGATGCGGTTGCGGCAGCAAATATCGGCGGCGCAACAAAAATCAAAGTTAATCGTGAAGGTAAAAAGCTCACCTTAGATATTACTGTTGGCGAACGAACCGAAAAGAAAATGGCTAAATTGGAAGAAGCGCCAATGAGTAGCAAAAAGTTTCAAACACAAGATGCTCCTTATGAATTGGGATTTAATGTGACGAACATGTCGGAGTCTTTAAGAAAAGAGTATGACCTTCCCGAAGACCTGGACGGGCCTGTCGTTGTCGAAGTTGCTAGAAACTCAACGGCGGGACAGGCCGGTTTAGAACCAGGAGATGTAATCTTAGATGTTAACAGAAAAGAAGTTAAGTCGGCCGCTGATGTTTTAAAGAATTTGAAAAAGGGGACCAATACTTTGCGGGTTTCCCGTGACAACGCTATAGCTATTTTAGTGCTTTAGCATTGACTAAAGGTCCATCGAAATGGTTCAGGGAACGGATTTAGACGGTTTCATCGTCGGCTAAGGATCTTAAGGCGTTAAAATCGTTGGCTTTATTTTAAAAAAGGACGAATTGCTTAGATCTTTGGCAATTGCTAGAAAAACGTTGCATAACCTTTAGTTTTTTTTTAATTTGTTCCACTAGTTCAAATGCTGATGGGGATTCGACAAGTTGGTAAGTCAACAGATTTTGATTCTGTCATTCGCAGGTTCGAGTCCTGCATCCCCATCCAATTCCGCCAATGAGCAACTTTCCGAACGACAGATTCAAAGACTCCTCAGCCTCAGATAAATTTGGGTTCTTCTCCAAAGGTAGGGGCAGT
>JAYSSX010000264.1:0-5191 GCA_043720315.1 Pseudobdellovibrionaceae bacterium
GCCTAGCCAATGAGATCGAAATGTCGGCTATCATAAAAACTCATCCTTTGTTTTTTAGTACTGCGGCAGATGTCCTGGTCGAAATTTTTTCAAAAGGAATTTATGCTGACAAAGTTTTAGATAGAAAATTTAAATCCCTGAAAAAATTAGGATCTCGAGATCGTCGATTTATTTCTGATTTAGTTTACGAAAGCATTCGCTGGATTCGAAAATTAAGTTATGGACTTGGCATGGAAGATTTCCAAAGTTTAAGTGCCGATGAATATTATAAAATTTTAGCTTATCAGTTTTTTCAAAAGGAAAAGCGGTTACCTGAATTTTTGCAGAGGTTTGCTGCCGATTTCGCCGCCGCTGATGTGAAGTTAGAAGGTTGCATGGAAACAGCCATATTAGGATCAGCACCGGACTGGTTGGACAAAATCGGCAAAGACTATTTTGCCGATCAATGGTTACCGATTTTAAAAAGTCTTAATCAGATCGGTAATGTTGATTTAAGAGTGAACACTTTAAAGATTCAGAAAAAAGAGCTGATTCGAAAACTAACTGAAGCAGACATTCCAGTAGAAGAAATTCCGGATTCAGCCGCTGGTTTGACTTTAAAATTTAGAAAAAATATTTTTAGCAGTTCCTTGTTTCAAAACGGCTTTTTTGAAGTTCAGGACAGGGCTTCGCAGCTAGTTGGGCCACTGCTGGAGCTGCAAAAAGGAATGACATTGGTAGATGCTTGCGCTGGGGCCGGGGGTAAATCCTTGCACGCAGCAGCGCTACTGGAAAATTCGGGGTCTATTTTTTCTTTCGATGTGCACCAGTGGAAACTAGATGAACTCAACAGTCGCGCCGCCAGAAATGGTGTAAAAAATATTAAAACGAAATTAATTTCGGAGGCGTTGCCTATAGAGTTTCAAAACCGCGCTGATCGTTTGTTGTTGGATGTGCCTTGTTCGGGTAGTGGAACTTTCCGCCGTCAACCTGACGCAAAATGGAAACTAACTAAAGGTGATTTGGACCAGGTGATTCAACTGCAGAAAGAGATTCTCAACAGGAATGAAAAAATCTTAAAAGTGGGCGGGATGATGGTCTATGCCACTTGTAGTTTTTTGCCGTTAGAGAATCAGTTGCAGATAGAAAGTTGGCTTCAACAACCAAATCAAATGGGTCGTTGGCAGAAATTGAAAGAGATCAAAGTCCTGCCTAGCGAAGGTCGAGGCGATGGATTCTATGCCGTCCAATTAATGAAACAAAAATCATAGAGTATTTATTTCTTTAGACAAATTCCCGATAAGAGAACTAGAGGTGTATGACTTTTAGTAAACTTGTTTTGTTTTTTCTATTTGGATTTTTGTTGCTTGGCACCTGGGATTATTTGTTAGTCAATCACACCGTTTCCAGCTCAACGAATACAGTCTTTGCAACTACGGGTATGGGACCAGCATTCATGTCTAGTATATGCCCCAGATTTCAATGCCAAATTAAATATTGGCGTGGCCTTAAGCTATTGGGCGGCTACCTACACACGCGAAACAACAGCAAGTGGCACCACAAGTATCAATTATGGTCGCAACATGCTGATTCCTTCGCTAAAAATAATTTGGCACCCTTAAAAGAAAAACTTAAGGCCGGTGTTGAAACCTTTTTGCTGAACTGTCGTTTCGACTGAGTTCAAATTAGTTTTTTGTGATTCGGTAAATGTATTACCGAATATTCTTAAAAAATCAAAATCAATAAAAAGTCCCAGTTCTTGACGAGTGCTGCTTAACTCACCAAAATTTTGATCGGTAGTCGGCGGAAAATTTTTGTATAACGTATGCAAGCCAAATAATCGGTTTAGGTAAAGATCAAATTCAGCACCGTAAAAATTTTCATTCAACCGATGAGTCTGTCCTGCCGCTGTCAAATGTTGAGTCCTTAAACCATAAAATAACGAAAGATGAGTCGCCTGGATGGCGTTTCCCATTATACGAATATTCAATGATCCATCTAAATTATTGTAGTTTTGTTTCCCATTATTTTCGTAATCAAATTGTAAACCCATGATTAATGCATAGGCAGCAAAAGAGCCTTTGTAAGAAGTGTAGGTTTCGTCTCCGCCTGTGCCAGAGGTGGGTTGTGACTGATACGAAAGATATTCTCCAGTAAGGTAAAACTCATAAGGAGAAGGGGCGTACATCTGTAGCCATAAGTCCATCATTTTATTTCGTTCTTTTTGCGCCAACCAATCAGTTAAAGTCCACCGACTGGAAGTTTTTTGCTCGGATTTTTTTTTGTAGGAACCGCTAAAACTATAATCGGTCTGGGCAAAGCCAGAGGAAGAAATAAAAAATCCCAAAAAAGTAATAAGATAAAATAAATTTTTTAGATTCATACTCTCAACGGTTCTGGATGCCGCAAATAAATTTTCCATTGCTCTAAATTCTTTTTGAATTCAATTTGTGCAAGTTTGATTTCATGTTTTATTTGCTTTAATTTTTCTTCGGAAGAAAATTCAGTTTTAAATCTTTTGTATTCTTCTTTCAGTTTCTTGTAGTCTTCATTTAGTTTCTTAATTTGGTTTTCTGCGGCTAACATTCTTTCCTTCAAATGAAGGATCTTTTCGTCACTGAATCCTTTTGATTTCAACTTCATTTCTTCAATTTGAAGTTTGGCGCGAAGAATCTCCGTATGAGAAATTGTTTTTAATTTCTTAGCTTGACCCAGTACCGCTAGTAATTGAATGGTCCATTTAGTTGGATCCCAGTGGTACCACTTGATCCCATTGCGATAGTCTGATTGAAACTTATGATGGAAGTTATGATATCCTTCACCATGTGTCAGGATGGCAACTATAATGCTGTCACGGGCCGAGATGTCGTCTGCGTAGGGGCGAGTGCCTAAGGTGTGGCTTAGCGAATTAACGAAAAAGGTACTTTGTTGAGTCAGAACTATTCGTAATAAACCAGCAATAAGGAGTCCGCCCCAAAAACTGCCTAAAGCCCAACCAATCAACGAGGGACAAAGAAAACCAAAAAAGATTGAAAGCGGAACATAATTCTTATGCTGGAACTTCACCCAAAAATCTTTTTTCAAATCCTGGTTGCTGGTAGGAATTTCTGGATGATCTTCTTTAAAAAACAACCAGCCCATATGTGCATACCAAAAGCCTTTGTTAATGCTGTAGGGGTCGTCATCTTGATCTACCTTCGAATGATGGCGGCGGTGGTCCACTGACCACTTGTAGGCTGAACCTTGGTAGGCCGACGAGCCAATCATTAAAAACAAAAATTTCATTAAATTGTTGGCTTCGTAACTCCGATGAGAGAAAAGACGATGGTATCCTGCAGTGATACTAAGATTTGTTAAGCCGGCGTAGAAAACAGCAAATAAAATGATTTTCCATTCGAGTCCGAAATGCCAAAAATAAATCGGCGTCATGATTAAAGCGATAAAAATGCTGAAGACCAAAAATAGGGCTACCGGCCAATCTATCTTTCTGAAAAATCCGCTTTTTGCTTGCATAAAAACTCCTTGGAACCAGTGTTGTTCCCGCTCTCTCTATTATGTCTTTGAATGTCATGAGTCTCAAGAAAATATCAGTTCATTTGACTCACAAAGATTTTCAGATGAGGATTTGATTAAGGAGTCTCAATATGGTTCATGATTTAAGTCCATTTTTATGGCGCATTTCTGGTGAGTTTGGCATACGTTGGTATGGGCTTGCCTATATGACGGGCTTTGTTTTATCGTTTTATCTACTTACCTGGATGGCCAAACGACAAAAATATGAACTTCAACCGGCACAGGTAGGTGACCTAGTTACCTTTGGTGCCATTGGAATACTGGCCGGTGGTCGATTAGGTTATTGTGTGTTTTATAGTCCGGATTTATTTCTGCAGTTTAAATCTTCATTTCCATTTTGGGGAGTTCTTGCAGTTAATGAAGGTGGCATGTCCAGCCATGGAGGCATGATAGGGTTAGTGATTGCTTGTTTTGTATTTGGCATTAAATACGGAATTTCAAGATTACATTTATTTGACCTAGTTGCCTTATGCGGTCCGGTGGGAATTTTCTTTGGCCGTATTGCCAATTTCATCAATGGCGAATTAGTGGGAAGACCTGTCGATCCACAATTTCCCTTAGCTGTTAAATTTCCTTCCGATATTATTTTGTGGCCTTCACACGAAATGAGTAAACTGGGTAGTCTTTCTACTGTCGTTGAAAAAATTCCTGGTTTGTCCTCTGACAAGTGGTTGGAGATGTCAGCAAAATATTCGATAGATAATGGCGCCCGAGATTATATTCAAAACGGAATTTATCAAATTATTGATGCTATTCAGTCAGGAAATGCGGCTGCTAAAGAGGCCATTGCACCTTTGCTGGTAGCACGCCATCCTTCGCAGTTGTACGCAGCATTTGGCGAAGGCATATTTTTATTTTTAGCCTTATTTATTTTTTGGTTCAAACCCAGAAAACCTGGTGTGGTGGGAGCCTTATTTCTAATCATTTACGCTTTTGTTCGTATCGCTGATGAATTTTTCCGCATGCCTGATGCGCAAATTGGGTACGAGTTATTCGGATTAACTCGAGGCCAGTGGTTAAGTACGGTGATGATAGTGGTAGGGGTGATCTTAGCTTGGTTGTGGAATCGGCACGGAAGTATTACCGTACCTGGCTGGGGGCGCGGACAAAACATCTCCATCGGTAGAAGAAAGTAAAATTGCGTTTAAAAAGCTTAATAACGTCGTTGGAATAATTAAAAATTTCTTCGACGTACTGAGCGTACGCCTACAAATTAAATATCTGAAAGTGAAACTAACTTTTGGGTGCCGTCTTTGAGATTCTTGACCGTGACTTGGTTATTTTTAAGTTCATTTTCGCCAATGATATAAACTAAATCGCAGCCCAATTTATCGGCCTTTTTCATTTTTTTACCCATATTACCTGAATAAAGATATTCTACGAATCGGTTTTTCTGTCTTAATTTTTCAGCTAAAGCCAGGCACTCCATAGCGGCTGTTTCATCAGCTGCTATTACAGCATTCCACTGATTTTTTTGTTGAACCAATTCAGGATTAACTAAAAGGTTTAGTCTTTCTAAACCACTCGCCCAGCCAACTCCAGGTGTTTTTGGACCACCCATAAGTTCGATCAAACCGTCGTAACGACCACCAGCTATCAGAGCCCCTTGGGCTCCAAGATGAGTCGTAAAGATCTCGAA
>JAYSSX010000265.1:0-1687 GCA_043720315.1 Pseudobdellovibrionaceae bacterium
GTTTTTAAAACGGATTCATCAGGATGCCGAAGCAGAACTTCGAACCCAAGGGGCCCTCGGTGATAAATATATTTTTATCAATCCCGGTGTGGAAGTGGCGACTTCGTTAAAAGAGGGGGACGAAATAAAAAGTACAACTACCCCTGATTTGATTGATACATTGGCTGCAAGAGGCAGCGAAGCGACCAAAATTTTTGACATACTTGAGGAAGTCAAAATCTTGCTGAAAACGGTGAATGCCAACAATCGCACGGATAAAATCATGACCAATATGACAGAAGCCTCCCAAAGTCTTAAATTAACTGCCGATGAAGCAAGAAAATTGATTGCGGAACTGCGCGGTCCTCACCCAGAAAAGTGGAATGATAGTATGATGAAGTTAAATAACATACTGGCCAAAATCGACAAGGGCGAAGGCACTTTGGGTGCCCTGATCAACGACCCCTCCCTGCACGAACAGCTGAAGAACCTTTTAGGCGGTTCAAGCCGTAAAAAATACATGAAGTCGCTTATTCAGACCAGTATTGAGCAAGGTGATAGCAAATAAATGGGACTTTAGCGCACCCTCTAAAGAAGTAGTTCCTATTTTCCCTTTTTTTATATAGATTGCTGACTCTCGCAAACAAAGGGAATTTCCGTGGATAATAAGTGGTTTTCAGCACCTAATTGTACTGCCGTAACAGTGAAAAAATACACCTCTATTTCTGACCATACAGTCCTGGCACAGGTCACTATCCAAGATGCAGCTGTGGCCCAGAAAATGGCTGAAACCATAGAATCGATCCCCACTCAAGGAAATCGCGAAAGAAAATTCGCAGCTGAAACTGAGCAATTGGATTTAGAATTCACTTGCAACGGAAAATCTGAAATCATTCACTTTTTTGATCAAAGGATCAAAACTCCTTCGACCTTTTTCCATTCCAATAAAATTGATGCCGAAACAAAAATTTTTACTGATCTCGCTACTTTGTTAAATCCCGAAATCTCTAGACCGATTTTAAAAATAAGAGGCTTAGAAATTTCTTACTCAGATTTTACTTTTATGTACACGGGCGGAAAATCAAGCAACAGCCCCGAGGGCAGCACAGCCTCTGGCGTTCAAGAAAACTTCCGCATTAAAGACAAAGAAGGCAATGAACAAACTCTAGAGATTACGTCTGGACAATTACCACCAGAGCCCATGGAATTTAAAGTTGGCGACAGTATTTATGCATTGAATTCTTACGAGACTAAAAACCGATTTAGGTTATTTCCTGATTATATTCAGATCGTTAAAAGATAATGTTTTTTTGAAGCTAGCAGATCTAAGGATAGATCGGAACTTCCAAATCAGCGATCAATTTCCAGAAGGCCGCTTTGTCAGTAATTTTAGCGTATAAAAAGCGGTTTACCTTTCTAGCCTTCACCGAATCCGTTTCCCCTAATTTTGATAAATGTTCATAAATGATCTCGTGGGTCAGTAATCCAGCCTGGCCGACAGTACCCAAAGTGTCCCAAATTTTCTTATCAAAGAGAAATCTTTTTTCTGCTCCGCCAATTACCTTTTTACGAATTGCGACTTGTAGAATTTCGCAGCTTTTATCTTCCGGCAGAAAAAGATGTTCGGAATCTTTGATATCCGTCAACCTTACGCCGTCTTTAAATTCAATTTCGTCCTGAATTGATTGCAGTCTGGACAAATACTGAG
>JAYSSX010000266.1:0-3319 GCA_043720315.1 Pseudobdellovibrionaceae bacterium
TCCTTCTCTGGTGATGGCAATACTTTAGTTATTGGGGCTTCGGGGGAAAGTGGCAATGGATCTGGAACTAATGCCATGCCGACCGACAATAGTTTTAGTGGTGCCGGCGCGGTTTATCTTTATTGAAACTTAAATCCAGCGGAAAAAATCGAAGTTTAAATTATAAACTTCTTGATGATCAACGGGGCGCTGACTGCGAGTGGCAATCCCTTCCACTTTTTTAACGAAGGTTTGGAACTCGTCTTTGATTTCGGAAAAACTTTTTGCATCTAAAGTAAAAGTCGCCATAAAACTGTGTTTCTCTTCTTCTCCAGTCTGGTTTAAACGATTCAGGATGGCTGTCTTTAAAAGATTTTGATGAACCCGCATTAGTGGGTGGTTTCGTCCCAAGTGCAGCTGCATCTTTTTTACAGCTTTTACATTTAAGCCGTCTACAGAAAGATCAATCAGATCGTTGATCGCCAAAGTTTTCAAAATCTCTTTGAGTTGCTTCTGTGAAAGACCTAACCGAGTGCATAGTATCGATGGATTCTTACGAAGGATTTGGCTGGTCATAGCAATATGCACCACCACGCATAGGGGATTCAGCAGGTAGCCATATTCATTATTGAGTTTAGCCTGATCTATTGATTCGTGTTCGGCATTGAGCTTCTTCTGTTTTCGTTGAGTTTCTAACTTGCCGTACAGAAATTTTTTACGGTCTAAATCCTGCGCCAAGCTCCAGGCGCGAAGGTTGATAATAAATTCGGTTTCTTCATGTCGAAAACCTAAAATTCTGCAAACCGAGAAAAGATGATCTTCGTTGAGGTCTGCGCCCTCTTGGTTCAAAACTTTGGAGAGGTATGTGTATTGCACCGGAATCATCTCGGCGACTTTTTTTAAAGAGAAAGACTTGGTGGTTTTTTGTTTTTCTTTTATTTGCAGTTTTAGAATTTTTTTATAATTGAGTTCTTGGTAAAAGGAATTGTTCATAGGCTAACTATAATAGGGTTTTCTAAAAAGGAAACATTAATTATACTAAAGGTGTAATAAATTATGAAAAATTATATCTGAAAATTATATTAAAAGTTAATCATCTTTTTTATTCTATTTTCACGGATCTCAATGACGAGATTCTAAAAACAAAGAGAGATGATATGAAAAGAAACGGAAACACAAAAAAATTTTGGATCGCCTTGATCCTAACCCTCGCTTCTGAGTCTTTAGCTTTTGCTGCGGAATCAGTCATGCAACAATCTTCGCGTGCAATTATTCCTAGTTTCGGCGTAACTAGTTTTAATCTGAGTGGTTCAGGTTACAGTGCAAAATCAGGCATGTCGGTAGGGGGAACCTACGCGATTAAAAGTTCTTTTAAAAATGTAACATGGGAAGTCGGCGCATTGTATTTGCAGGCCGACGCTAAAAAGGACTATTTCTTTTTTAGTGATGAAATCACTATGAGTTATATTGCTGTACCATTGATGGCTCGTTGGGACGCCATTCACTACGGTGAAAACAAATCATTTTACCTTAAAGGTGGAATTGTACCAACCCAGTTAATGTCGGCCGAACAAGAAACTCATGACTACTGGAGTGGAACTAGTCAAAAAGGGAATATCAAAGATCAAGTGGCTAAAAATGATGTGCATATGTCAGTGGGAATCGGTGGAACTTATCAGCTGTTAGACAGTTATACTATTTTGACCGAGCTGAACTACATGAAAGGCACGCAAGAAGTAGTTAAAGGAACTGGATACAAAAGCGAAGGTTTATTAGCTCAAGTTTCGGTATCTATCCCGCTTTAATTTAGTACGAATTTGCAGGTTTTGCTGGGATGAACAAAACCTGAGCGAAAACATCATCTCTCTCAGAATCGTTAAGTGTTCAGCGAGAGCAAAGCTGTGTAAGGCCCAATAGATAAATCTATTGGGCTTTTTTTGAGTAAAAGCTTAAAATTAGAAACAGAAGGCCTCATCGGGACCATAATTAGCAAAACCGTGAGTAAAATTAATTTTCTTGCCTTGTAGGCCTTCAGAAGTAAGATTTTTTGTGAACGTAATGGTCATCGCATTTTTATTATCGATAAAGGCCTTATCACCTTCAGCAAAGTCATTAATCATCAAAATTTTATCTGGAACGTTCCATTTTCCATAGATTTTTTGACATGGCCCGGGCATAAATTGCATGGAGTCGGGCTGGTCAAAATAATTTTCCTTGTAGATCGCCAAATAAGTACCATCAGCATATAAAAATAAACTCAAGTCAGGACCTACCCATTTTCCATCTGGTCGTTGAAATTTGTAATTCCATTGGCTCATCAAGAATCGATATTGATAAGTGGGAAAATCCGGATCATCACTGGTATTTTCTTTTTGATAGAGAAACTGTTCAAAATAAGCTTTATCAGTGGGTCCGGCAAAACTGGTGTGGCTGAATCCAATGATAGCAAAACTAGCGATCAAAACAAGCAAAGGCATTTTTGTGGTTAATCTTTTCATAAATTTCCTTAAGGGGTTGGTGAAAAAAGCATCAGGGCACTCAATGGCGAGTTAAAAATAAAGACAGGTTCTACTTTGGATTGCGCGCCGACACCTTGAATAGTGATCGATGTCGGTGTCATATTTATATAAACGGATTTAGAGGCCGCACGAGACGTCGGAGTAAAAGTTCCCATTAAACCAGTTTCTGTTGTGAAAGGACCATACATAAACGAACGAAATAAGGTTTCCTTAGGAGTAAAAACCGCTTGTTCGTCAGTAATTTGCAAAATAGAAACCGGTTTCCCGCGATGATCAAATAAAACCGGAGAAATCCCGCGAATTTCGCCAATTTCTTCTTTAGCGGAATTGGCATCCTTTTTAGCAAAAACTTTCCAAGTGCCAAACATAAAAGGTGAACTAAAACCTATACATTTTTTATCAGTAGCGGCAAACCAACTTAAGGATTTTGCCGGGACATCACAAACTTCAACTTCTTCGTTGGGGCGTAAAAAGGATTCTACCGGTGCCTTTTCGTAATTCTCAAAAAGATTCTTGTTGAGAATCTGATCCAAAAATACTTCTGACATCAATCCTGAACCTGTATGAGGAATTCCGAACACATGTCCCAGTTCATGTAAAATCGCATATTGCAAAATTTTTGGGTGTGTCCAGGCCTTTTCGATTAGGTTGCCAGCATTTTCGTAAGACTCAGTTCCTATATCTGATGAAATAAAAACAAATCCTTTTGCTTTTAAATTTACAACGTCATAATCGGTTCGTACCGTAACACCTATGTACTTTTTAGGATTAACTAAATATGCGATTTGTTTGGCAGTTAAGGTTCCATGCCCAAACAAAAA
>JAYSSX010000267.1:0-1647 GCA_043720315.1 Pseudobdellovibrionaceae bacterium
GCGATACTAGAATTTGCTGCGCTGACGGATCCAGGACTAATTGTAAATTGATCCGAATCCTTAGTCAAAATTCCTGAACCATTAACTAAATTAGAGGTGTCTGACTTAGAAGCGGTAATCACCTTGATTCCAGCCTCTTGAAAATTGATCCCAGTAAATGTTGCAACCCCTTTGACCGCGTTTACAGTAACTGTTCCTCTAACTGTTCCAAATGTTGGCGATGAACTTGCGATAGTTAAAGTGACTGGCGGGTTGGAATCCGGCCCTGCTGTGATGACGTTACCATTAACATCCTGAATGCTGATGACCGGCTGTCCGGTTAGTACTTCACCAGCCGTTCCACTATTTGGCTGCCCGGTAAAAACCAATTTTGTGGCTTGACCCAAAGGAATAAAGGTCGCGACGACATCATTATTATCTTCGAACCCACCCATTTTTAATACGGTTCTGCAGTTATAAGTTTCTCCGGCGACTAACCCTGAAATGGTTGCATGATCTGGCAAAGTATTCGTGATAGTTGATAACAATGTTTCCGTTACTGCTGTCAGCCCTACCTTACAATAAATCAAAATTTCGTCGGCATTTGAACCCGAGGAATAGGTCACTTCTGCGGTACTAGAAGATAAAACTTGAACCGAAATGATACCGCCATAAGGAATGGCCCCCAAATCAACGGCATTCGTATCTTCTTCCTGCAACGAGTTTACGGATCTTACCCGAAATGAATAAAACGTTTGTGGATCTAAGTTGATTATAGTCGCTGAAGATGCCGGTGCCTTAACTGTTTTGATCAATTTTGGCTGAAAAGTCAAAGTGGTGTCATATACATTGTAAGCGATTATAGTGGGATCAGACGATGCCTGCCAATTCAACTCCACTTTAGAGCTCGATATCGTCTGTGCTGTTTTCAGACCTAAAAAGCTACCACCATCTGCGCCAATACTGGAGAGAGCATCCTTGCTGATGCCCTCATCTTTTGGCATACACCCGATTGCAAGCATTAGAAAACTGGCAAGAACGAAACTCGAAATGACGTTCAAAATATTCGCTTTTAAAAATCTAAGCACATTGTCTCCGCCGTTGTTACAATCCGTAAAATTACCTAGGCAATAGTTCGGCATAAATTAGCGAAAACTTGACCAAAAAAAACGACAACGTCTCAATTCGAGAAAAAGATTTAAATCAAAACAAATTTGGAATCAAGGTTCCAAATTGGGAAAAGATTGCGACTAAAAATGAAACGCTTGCTCTAAATTCGTTTCCTCTGGCGGCGGCAAAGGCGAGGCCAAAATTCCCTTAAGTAAAGCTTCCGCTTTACCTTTACTTTCATTCAAAGAAGCTTCTGACTTCAATATCAAATCTGATATAAATTTTCTCTGACCCATAAGCTGTTCAATCACTTTCTCAAAATGCGCCCGATTCGGAGAAATCAAAGGAGTCTTTTTTAACTCACATTCAATCTTAAAAATTTCTCTATCAGTAAAATTTAAGTAGTCATTCAATGGATGAATCGTTTTAGCATACTCGACTTCCCGGACCAATTTGACAACAGCTCGCTTGTAGGATTCTTTTTCACTACTTACAAAACTGTAGTAGCCTTTCAATTCCAGTTCGCGATCTTGGAATTTTTGCAATATCAATTGATTA
>JAYSSX010000268.1:0-2925 GCA_043720315.1 Pseudobdellovibrionaceae bacterium
CTACCGGAATATTTTCCAAGTAAACAGCGCTTAGTGAATGCGATTTTGTTTGCGAAAGAAATGATTGTCGGTAGATTTGAAGATGGCTGTTACAGTGACAATCCCAGTTGTGTTCATAGCGCTAATTCCGGATTGATCTCTTACGTCGGACGACAACTGGAGTCGGATCAAAAATTTTATACGGACAGTCTACGATTTTATACTCGATTGAAGCTGTACGATCAAAAGCACTATCTTAATGAATCTCATTTTACAATTTTCTCTGATGAGAAGGAAGACCTGTGGTCTATGGCCTTAGATTCGGTCGGGGGAGATCCGTACCAGGCGTTAAGAGTTGTTTCTGCATACACCCATGATCAATGTTGTACAGGAATAGAGGCCAGCAAACCCGAATTTTATGAGTTTTTTGATTTATTAAATCTAATGTCACCTTCGGCAAATCACGGAGACTATGCAGAGTCAAATATTCACGCGCCCGGAGCATTACCGGGAATTACTCCGTCAAAAGCCTTTGTAAAACGGTACCAGGAATTACAGGATCGTTATTTTGATTTGACCGGAAGCCGCCCTGACTTTCACCTAAATAATTATCATTTTTACGGTGGAGTTTTTACCGCGAATGAGCTGATTCGAAATGGATTCGGAAATATCGACGGAGTTAAATTTGCTATTTTTGCGTCGCAAGCTTTAGGTTTCTTTTACAAGAAATTTACAATGCCTATGTGGATGGAAGGCGATTTACTTTATTTCTGGACCGAAATTATGCACGAAGATCAAACTGCAAAACCAAAGAAACCTGATGATTGGGATCAACAGCGATTTGATTTGGTGAAATTGCAAATGGATCTATTTTTGTTTCGTCTGGATTGGACGGCGGAGCAACACCGATTAGGAGCGAAGTTTGCTTATAAAAAATTTCTGAATGGTTACTCCAAAGAAAAAAATATCGATGCGGAATTTGACAAAGAAGAATTAGCACATCAAAAATAAGTAGTGATCGAAAAAAAAAGCCAGCTTTAAGGGCTGGCTTTTTAGATTTTCTGTTTTTACTGCTGCGAAAAACCAATTTAAATGATTATTAAAAACTAGTTATATTGTTCCGCTGAAAAATGGCACTGCGGAATAGTGTAGGCTTTTTTGCAAATAACCATAGGACTATTTCCGCTGTTTGCACGTGTGATAGAAATTTTGTAGTTTAATGCGTGAGTTTCAGTGATTGTCGTAAACTGATTGCCTTCGCCTACTGAAATATCATGTGAATAAGTCAAAGGAGTTGATAACGTTTTCGCCACCCAGTTTGCGCATTGACCATGGTCGCTATTGGTTGATCCCATACAAAGAAGGACTGGTTTAGAAGTGTACAAAGTGTTTCCATCCACACAGACGCCATCAACAGATACAAAAGTAAAAGTTGGAGCGAACTGAATTTTTGGAAATGCCGCAACTAAACTGTAGTTAGAATTAATTTGGTCCCAAGATTGATCGCAAACGTTGGCTGCGAAAGCTTGAGTCGATGCTAAAGTGAACAATACTAATAAAAACGATTTCATAAGGTCTCCTGATGTTTGGGTTTTGGGAATACTCCCGAATGCATTGGAAGTACCTACCCTCGAATATTTAAGCAAGATCGAATTGAAGTCCTGACAAAGTTTTAACAATCAACGCCAGACGCAATAGATCTTGTCCGATTTTAACCCATGAATCCTAGACAAGTCTGAAATTGGCAGAAAATAAGACATAAGTCGAAGTCAGCCAAACGAATCCTTAAATAAAGAGCAATTTGGTCATCCTATTTGTTACGATTAGGGCATGCTAAAATCAGAAATGAATAACGTTGCAATTCAACTGAGATTTAAAAAGTCTTCACATTGTGACCTTAATTGTTTTGCCGAAGTTGAAGAAGTCGAACAAGTGCTTTCGCCTTTTGAATCCATCCCGTTTAAGGCACCGGGGCAGTTTAGAGCCATTAAAAAAATCAGGTGTCTAAAAAAGTAGACCGGAAATTCTTTCAGCCAACGTGGTAAATGCTTTCGACTCAAGCGAATCAGAATCACTTTCAAAAATAGGAACTCCAGCTTCGCTTCCGACCGAAACGTTAGGATGAAAGGGCACTTCGCTTAATTTAGGAATATTTTTTTCTTTTAGGTAATTTTCTAAGTCGCCCTTTGGAAACAGCTGAATCTTTTCACCATTTACTGGGTTCAGCATGTAAGACATGTTTTCGACCATACCCAATATTTTAACGCCGGTTCGATTCCACATATCGATCGCTTTTTTGACATCGATTAGAGATACGTTTTGTGGGGTGGTCACCATTACGGCACCGGCCAAAGGAACTTTTTGGGCTAACGATAACTGTACATCACCAGTGCCTGGAGGAAGATCGACAACCAGAAAGTCCAACTCGCCCCATTTTACATCACGAAGAAATTGATCCATTGCTTTGAATAACATGGGTCCGCGCCAAACGACAGCCAAGTTTTCTTCCACTAGAAAACCCATACTCATTAACTTAATTCCATATCGTTCTAGCGGCTCAATTTTTTGCTCGCTGTTAACCATCGGCTTTTGATTGAGGCAACCTAACATTCGAGGAATCGAGGGCCCGTAAATATCGGCATCCAACAAACCGACGTGATATTTTTTTGACAATGCCAATGCCAGGTTTGTTGAAACTGTGCTTTTGCCAACTCCGCCTTTGCCCGAACTAACAGCAAGAATATGCTTAACCCCAGGAATAGGTTGTTGCTGATCGAAGGGGTTTTTTGTGGTGGTTTGCATAATAAATCCTCTTGCTAGTAAAGACTGGACATCGAATAATAGAAAATAGATGTCTAGCCAAGTGTTTTTATGGATGAATTTAATAATAGCAGTCTTTTTCGTATGGCTGTTTTTCGCGTTACGCAAAAATCGCAGCCGGCCGTC
>JAYSSX010000269.1:0-2132 GCA_043720315.1 Pseudobdellovibrionaceae bacterium
TTTTGAGACAGGACTTGTAACGTTCAAAATCATACTTGGTGGATTTTTTGCTAACAGCCGAATCATATTTCTCGTCAAAATAAAATTTGCAATTAAATTGATGTTAAATATTTCTTTTATCTTTTTATCAGACATTAACATTGCCAAATTAGTAGATGAAACTGCGGCATTGTTAACAAGCGTATTCAGCGATGCAGTTGCGCTAAATATTTCTTTCACAAATTCATTTACAGAATCAATTTCCGCTAAGTCCACTTTAAAGTGATGATAATTAGGGTGTTTGAAATAATCAATACTTCGGCTACATCCAAATACTTCCCAACCTTTTTCTAAAAAGTGGAGACTTAAAGCCTTGCCTATTCCACGGCTAGTTCCGGTGATAAGGACTTTATTCATCACTTAACGACTCCAAAATGAAATCTACTAAATTCCGAACTGAAAGAAATGGTGATTTTGTTCTTGAAAGGGCCTGGTCACTAATTAAAATGATTTTCTTATTGAATGCTTCTTCCAAAAGAGCTTCGAGTTCTAAAATAAATTGAACTAACTGTATTGAGTCCAAAACTCCACCAGTACTCCAAAGTGCCATGCCTTCAGAGGCCGGAAAGGCGACGTCTCTCTTAATGGACTTAAGGCCTTTGTAAATAATGTCCAAAATTTTTGCGCGACTCATACCACTTCCTAAATCAATACTTTAACATAAATTGCTAATGCCGAAAAAAAATTCAGAACTATAAAGCCGGATTCAAAGAGACAACTACATAATTTATCTACTTAGTGATTTTCGCCTCTAAGGAAAGAACTTTTGTTTCTAAAGTCCGGATTTTATTCTCTAACTGGTCAATGGCCGATTGAACAGAGTGTGCTTCTGGAAGCGAAGCCATTGTTGGATAACTACTGCAAACATATCCACTAGTAGAACCGATGGTCGAAGAGCTCATGTAACTCCAATAATTGCAAAGATTCGCATTGTATACTTGGATATAGGTTCTTTCGGTCTCTTGCGCCATAACACCTAAACTTACTATAATAAAAGCAGAAGCGATCAATAATCTTTTCATTGGGACCTCATTTCTAAATAATATTTTTCCAACACTTTAGACGTTCAATCAAGAAAAAAGGCCCTTAACTGTTGTGAAAACTCAGGCTGTGGTACTCAAAATTATTATTGAGGCAAAACTGACCCCCATCAATTCGAAAAGTGGAACCATTAATGTGAGTCGTCTTTTCGTCAATCAGCAATTGAATAAGATCAGCTATTTGTTGAACAGGTACAACAATCTTACGATGTTTTTCACTCAGGTCCTTATAGATACCCTTGGTGAAATGAGTATCAGCAAAACCAGCACTTATACAATTAAAGGTTATATTCCTATGCCCGTATTCAGAAACCAATGACTTTACGAAAACCTCTAGGGCCCCCTTTGAAAGTGCATAATCTGATTGCCCACGATTGATTTTATGACTGGCCAATGAAGTCATAAATACAACTCTACCATAGCTTTGGACGCACAATTTAGGAATTAATCGATGCATCATAACGACATTCGAAATGAGATGCTCATTAATGGTTTCTAAAATGGCCAATTGGGTTTTCTGTAAAAATAGATGTGGCCGGCTTTGTCCGTGACAACTCACAATAGAATCTAAATGATAGCTAGTGGCCACTTTTTCAAAATCCTCTAAGAATTGCTCCGTTCCGTTTAGTTGAGATAAATCGAAACAGCGTTTAAAAATTTTGATCTCTGGAAATTCCTTAGCAAGCGCAGCTTCGGAAGCCACTGCCTTTTCGTGATATGACCGATAAACTAAATACAGATCTTGGCCTTTGGCAGCGACACGTTTTGCCACTTCTAATCCAATTCCAGAAGTGCCACCCGTTATAAGTGTTAATTTTTTCATAATTTTTTACTTTGCCTTTCTATTAGCCTAAGTACTTGAGCGCGGGATACTTTTCCATTTGCGGTTAAAGGCATTTCAGAAATAAAGAAAAATTTCTTTGGTACTTTCAAGCTTCCTAATCTTTTAAGGCAAAATGACTGAATTTCCTCTTGCAATTTATCTGTGGCAGGAGCGTCAAAAAAAACTACTGCTATTTCCTCTCCATAGAATTCACTTTGGGAAGGAATAAT
>JAYSSX010000270.1:0-2910 GCA_043720315.1 Pseudobdellovibrionaceae bacterium
AAAAAGACCTGCTGGTGGCAATGAATTTAGAATCCGTGGACCTGACCGATTCCAAAGTCAAATCAGCTGGGCCCGAGCAAATGGTCGATGAATCTAAACAAATGTTTAAAGGATACGTGGTTGAAGGCGCACAGTTGCGAATTTTTACGCGCAAAAGCGATCATTCTATCTTTTTAATTTCAAGCACACTCAAAGACCTTGGTGAGCCTAATTTAGAAATTACATTCTCAAAAGAAACCGCAGAGGCCAGATTAAAAGATGAAGGATTTCAAAGCGTCACGAGCGAAGAGCTACCAGTTATTTTCTCATCAAATCAAAATAAAAGTCAGCTGGCCTGGGTTTTATTAGTAAAGGCCGCCGATTCAATACAAGGGCACCGTAAAATTCTCGTAAGTACCTATGATGGAGCTGTTTTACAGGACATTTATATTGGTATGAATTGAAGCTATTCGCCTAATTTGACTTCTGGCGCTTCGATCTGCAAGGTGCGAACATATTTGTCGCCACGAGTAGCTTCAAATTTACCCCACAACCACATTAAAATAAGGGCCAGATAAAACCCACCAACCAATTTTAAAATAACTTTTTTTGGTAATTTGTAAGTTTCTGAAATTCCTTTTATTAGTAGTAGCGCAGTAAATGCTAAGCTGATCAAAATAATAGGGGAAACCAAAGATGATAAAATCTGCAAAATAAAAAATGGAATTGAAGAGAATAAAATTAAAGTGTATAGATTTTTAAAGGTTACAACTAGTTGAAATACTATTTGCAGCAAATAGAAAAACAGAAAAGTGGTTGCTCCGATAACAATGAGGGAGCTGAGCGGAGTCATAATGACGCGTCCTAGGATGCCCATAAAGCTTTTTTCTAGAACAGCCGAAACAGCACCGCAAGATCCCGTAATAATAATTTGAAAGATAAGAAGTTTTTCCCACGGCCAATCAGGAAGATTATTAATTTCCATTAAAGGCTGCTTAAGAAACTTAATAAGGATGTTTTTATATTCGACAAAATCAGACTTCTGCACTTTGGAGCCTTTTGTTTATTTTCGGATTAATATAATCTGCTTCTGCAATTTTCTGAACTTTGTCGAAGAAAGACAACCAGTTTTTTCTGTCCAAGAAGTTAAACTTTTTCATCGGCCAATTCGTAACAATAATTGATGATTTTTCGGGATTGGAGTTGACAAAGAATTTCATAAAGCGAGGATCCGGCGTAAAATCTTTAGGTGAAATCATGTGAAAGACAGTATTGTTATTTTCTAAAAAGGTCAGGAGCTCTTTTTCCACCACAACTTGCGTAGAATAACCGTGAGCTATTAGTACGCGGTGAAGTATTTTGTAGAAGAAAATGGATCGGTCAGGAACAATAAGAATGGGGTAGCGGGTCAATAAACAATTTGATTTAAGTGGTATTAAATAATTCATTAATTCTCGTTTAAAAAGAGCTATCCATTTTTAGGGTCAAATCTAATGAGCTACGATCACTGGTTTGGTTAACAATTGCTGTGCGATATGCTATTTCGGGTCCGATGGAAAGCTGACTTTTCGTTACAAAGGCAAGACTGTAGGAAAACAATAAGTGGGAACTTGTTTCGGTAAAACCTACTTCATTTTTGTGGTATTCAAAAATTCGGTAGCCCACGCCGGAGGCAATCGAATGACTGATGTCTTCGTTGAAGATGACATGCGAAACTTTTAAATCAATATCCCTAATATTTTTAGAGTCATTAGCGCTGCTGTGTTGCCCAAAATTTCTTAAAAGGATGTCACTTCTCCAGTATTGGGAGAATAAATCGACGCCACCGCTGACTTGGAATCCCGAAAAATAGCTAGTGATGGGATCATTTTTTACTTCGTAATTGTGTGCGGTTGATAGTAACCCAAAGCCGAAGTGAAGTTTTAGATTTTTGTAAGGATCGGAAATAGAATCTGAAATTTTAGTTCGTTTTGCATTTAGTTGGCTTAATAAATCATCATAGGTGAGTTCTTCAACGATTTGCTCGGCACGGACCTTGGTCGCGGCAAATGTAAAAAGAAATAACCCGGCAACAAGAATTGAATATTTGATTAGCTTAGACATAGTCCTAGTGTAACAAATATTTTGCAATAATCAAAACAAGGACTTTCCTACTAGACTCTTAATTTGCCATAATAAGTATATGAAGAATAATAAAAATCGTGTTCATTGTTTCTGCGCCTTTTGCAAAAAGCAAAGAAAGTATTATTCGCAGAAATCCCTTAACCCTTTTGAAATATTCATTTGTTTGTTGTTGGGATTTGGCACGGCCTATCTGATTAAGCAGGAATTTGATTTTCAATTTATTTTGTTCTTTTTTGTCTATTTGGTTTTAGCCGAAGTTTTTGTATTGATTCGTTGGAGAATGCACCTAGTATGTCCGCACTGTGGCTTTGATCCGGCTCTATACATGAAAAATAATGAATTAGCGGCCGAAAAAGTGAAAGGCTTTTTGGAAAGAAGAATAGGCTCTGCTGATTTTATTTTAAAAGATCCTTTACATTTACCGCGGATGGAAAAAAAGAAAGTGGATCAGATCCGAGAGCTTACAAAACAAGCGGAAAATCTCCGTGTGCAGAAGCTGGATAAGTCAGGTCAACTGCTGTCAAAACAAGTTTAAGGCTTTGACACTGATATTCTTGGCTATTAACATTGGATCATGTTTAAGCCAGTCATAATCATTCCTACCTACAATGAAAAAGAAAATATTTTGGCGATTATTGCTGCCGTTTTAAAATATAATCCGGAAGTAGATATTTTAGTAGTGGATGACGGATCACCCGATGGAACCGCCGGTTTAGTTGAATTTTTCATGAGTTCTGAAAAAAGGGTTCATCTTCTTTTACGAAAGCAAAAAGAGGGATTAGGGAAAGCCTATACGGCCGGTTTTAA
>JAYSSX010000271.1:0-7944 GCA_043720315.1 Pseudobdellovibrionaceae bacterium
TCGCTTGCCCATTTAAAAATTAACTAAATCAAAGCCGTGATGAGAACCATCGCGGTTTTTTTAATCGTCCACCGGAGGTGCACTAAATTCCGTTATTGGGGGGGATTTTCGCACTTTCATCTTGATTCATAATCAAAATTTCTATGCGTCGATTCTTGGCTCGATTAATTTCAGTCGTATTCGGAACTAAAGGCTTTTGATCAGCATATGATACAGCAGACAATCTAGACGGATCCACATTATGATATTTAATCAAATACTTCACCACGCTGGTTGCCCTTAAGCTGGCTAATTCCCAATTACTATCAATTGGTCCCCCATAGATTGTTTGGTCGTCAGTATGGCCCTCAATAACTACTTTATTTTTTGTCGCCTTTAAGATGTCAGCAATTTTATCAAGTGATTTTAAGGCAGGTAATTTTAATTTTTGGGAACCTACGGGGAAAAATGTCGAAGCAGCAAGGCTGATTCGCACTCCGATATTATCATACCGTAAGCCACCAATGGCCAACTTACGTTCTTCAGGGGTCATTTTTTTTTCAAGTAATTTATCAATGTATTCTTCAAGTTCGCCATTGCCGATATTTTTTTGTTGGAATAAATCAATTGGGTCGATGATTTGGCCGACCATTCCTCCGGAATCGCGACCAGAACCACCGCCACCGATCATCCTAAATTCGGCACGAATGCTGTTTTCAAACTTCTTTTCTTTTTCTTCGTTCTGAGTTGATGTTGCAAATAGAACAACAAAAAATGCAAACAGCAAAGTAATAAAATCGGCGTAAGAAACAAGCCATCTTTCGTGATTTTCATGTTCTACTTCCTTATGTTTTCGTCTTCTCATCTTGAGTCTATTCTTCTTCCATAAAAGGTTTCAATCTAATTTCAATTAAGCTGGGACTTAATCCTGCTGAAATCGCTAAACCACCTTCTAAAACCATTTCCTTAATACGAATTTGCGACGAAATTTTCTTTTTTAACTTGTTACTAATTGGAATGAAAATCAAATTAGCAAATCCTACACCGTAGATTGTTGCTACAAAGGCAACGGCAATACCGGCACCCAATTTACTGGTGTCTGACAAGTTACCCATGACATGAATTAAACCCAAAACGGCCCCGATGATTCCTATCGTTGGCGCAAATCCGCCAGCATCAGCCCAAATTTTAGCACCATTATTTAAACTTTTTTCTTCCATATCTATAATCTGCTCGAAAACACTGGTCACGATTTTTGGATCTACAGCATCGACTACATTTTGCATGACATTCTTTAGGAACGGATCGCGCATATCTTTTAATCGCGATTCAATCGCTAAAGGAGTTTCTTTTTTTGCTAACTTGGCGCACTCGATAAGTTCGGCGTAGACTTTTTTAGCTTCGGTCATATCATCTTTTAAGAATGCTTTCTTCAGCAGCTGAATTCCTAATTCAATGTCTCTCGATTTTGAAGAGACCATCACAGCACCAGCTGTTCCGGTCAGCACGATCATCGCGGCAGCACCTTGAACCAATGAAGCAGTATGACCCCCTTCAATCATGTTCCCTAAAAGTATCCCGCCAATTCCTATGACTAATCCTAATATTGTAGCTAAGTCCATTATGGTTCTCCGTTAAATTATAATGACACTAAAATTGCTGAAGTGCATTCCCCGGTTTTCAGTATGTGCTTTTGTCTGGGCTTGAAGAGACACCCTGGACTTTCGAGCCGTTCACGGATAAATTCATTAAATGAGTTCTATTTTCGAATCCATTCAAAAATTTGACGAGTGGCTTTTACTTCTAGTCAACCGAGAGTGGACCTCTACTTTTGCCGACTGGTTCTTTCTGTTTGTAACCGACTTAAACCGCACAACTGTTTATAAAATCGGTACGCCTTTGCTGTTGCTTGTCGTTTTGTGGGTTTTCTTTAAGAAACGTGGATTGTTTTACTTCGCGATGATTTTCGTAACCATGGCGGCTTCAGACTTTGCCTGCAACTACTTGATCAAAAAAAACGTTCAAAGGTTACGTCCTCCAGATGCAGGAGTCGACGTCATATTAAGAACTGAATTTCATGGTGGGTATAGTTTTACTTCAAATCATGCCTCCAATATCTTTTGTTCAATGACTTTGCTGAGTCTTTTGTTTCCTAAAAAGACCAAGTACTTCCTAACGGTTGCTTTTTTAGTTGCCTATTCACGTATGTACGTTGGCGTCCACTATCCGACTGATGTTATCTGTGGGGCCCTCCTAGGAACTCTTTTTGCCCTTGGATCTTTTCGTTTGGCTGAAGCAATCAGAAAGCGAAAATTTCCAAATGTCTAAAGTTATTGTTACAGGCGCAAACGGTTTTGTTGGCGCTTGGTTGGTCAAAGGTCTTTTACAGCAAGGGCACCAAGTCAGCATATTCTGCCGAGAATCTTCAGAACTAAGTGATCTACAAGGCTTAGAATTTGAAAAACGATTCGGTGATATCACTGACATCTCTTCAACAAACAAAGCTTTTCTAGGTATGGACACAGTCTTTCATTTGGCCGGTCTAGTTGCCTACAAAAAATCCGATCGTTCCAAAATGGATTTGGTTAATGTTCAAGGAACAAATCATGTCGTTGAATCGGTAAAGAAGAACCAGGTTTCTAAATTAGTTCATTTCAGTTCGGTTGTTGCCGTTGGTGCTGGCTTTAGCGCTGATGAAATCTTGAATGAAAATACTAAATTTAATTTATCACATCTTAACTTGGGATATTTCGAAACTAAACGGCAGGCCGAACAGATCGTTCTTCAAGCCTTTCAGAAAAAGGAAATCGATTGTGTCATCGTAAACCCAAGTACTATATATGGACCCGCCGATGCCAAAAAGGGCAGTCGTTCGAATCAAATCAAAGTAGCTCGTGGAAAAATGCCTTTTTATACTTCTGGCGGTGTTAGTGTTGTTGGGATTGAAAATGTCATACAAGGCACTTTAGCTGCCTGGAAAAAGGGCCGCAGTGGTGAACGTTACATTTTGTCTGGAGAGAATCTAACCATTAAACGTTTGTTCGAATTGATAGCTAAAGAAGCTGGCGTTTCCCCTCCAAAAGTAAAACTTGCCTCCCCGATTTTGCATTTTTTAGGTGCTGTGACTGAGGGTCTGAAGCAAGTGGGCCTCAAAGGACCTATCAGCAGTGAAACGGCTTGGACCTCAACCCTATTTCATTGGTTTGATTCCAGCAAAGCACAACGTGAACTTGACTTTAAACCTGGTTCGGCTGAAAAAGCCATTGCAGCCAGCGTGGCTTGGATGAAAGAAAACGGTTTGATAAACCGATAGGCAAATGAATTTGAAACAAGTCACAAAAAACACATTTAAACTTTTTGTCTACCTGGGAAGTTTTTTTCTTTTAATCATCGCTTTAGGTTTAACTTTTATTTTAATGCAAATTCCAAGTGATAAAGAAATTAAAGGCTGCATCACTACAAAAATGTATGAAGTGAAACTATGCCCCGACAGTGGGCAGTACGTAAAAATTGGGCAAATTTCGGAATTTTTGCAAAAATCCGTTGTCCTAACCGAGGACTCGGCTTTCTATCAACACAGCGGTTTTGATTTCACCGAATTGGAACGTAGTTTTAAAACCAATCTGGAAAAAGGAAAATTTGCTCGTGGCGGTTCGACTATTACTCAACAATTGGCTAAAAATCTTTTTTTAACTAAAGATAAAACGCTCACTCGGAAACTTATTGAAGCTTTGATTACGATTAGAATAGAAAAGGTACTAACTAAAAGACAGATTTTGGAAAAATACTTAAACGTCGTTCAATTTGGTAAAAACATTTTTGGCGTAAAGCAGGCAGCCCAATATTACTTCAAAAAAACTCCTGGCCAGCTAAACATGACGGAATCTGCATTTCTCACCTTCCTACTTCCTAGTCCGGAAACTTATTCGAAGTCATTTCATCTAAAGCAGTTAACTCCTTTTGCTAAAAAACGACTTTATACCATTGTCGAACGAATGTATTCGTTCCAAAGAATCAGCGCTAGTGATTACGAACAGGCAATTCAACAAATCCCCTATTTCTTAAGTGGCCCACCACCTGCCGATGCCGACAAATACAAAAATATAGACGAAGAAGAAGGTGGACTATTGGATTATTTCTTTGGCGGAAGTAATGACGAAGACGTAAAGCCTCAAACTAAAGCTAAAGGTAAAAACGCCGTTCCCTTGGAACCCACGCCGGAACTAACTTCACCGACAACTTTGCCCGGTGCAATTCCGGCAAATCCTGACCAGTCCGAAGAAGTTGAAGACTAAACTTATAGATTTAATACATTTAGGAAATAAGTTTTTGCTGAATTCTTTTTGCGGCAATTTTTAAACAAATCACGCTAAGAATTACCAAAACCGATACATGGCCCAAGATAGACCACTTATATCCCTCTAATAATAAGGTACGAACTGCCGAAACTGTGTGTGAAAGTGGCAATAGAAAAGTTAAAATTTTTACGTAGATAGGAAGTTGGTCAATGGGGAAAAAAGTTCCGCTAAATAATGACATCGGAACTATAAACCCCGAAGTTGGGTAAATGATTTGATCGTAATTTTTTACAAGTGAAGTAACGATCATTCCAATGCATGCGAATAAAAAAGATGAAATGAAAATAATTCCAAAAACTGGAATCATTTTAGCTAAATCTACAATACCAAAAAAAGTTGCGACAAAGACTACACCAAATGCGCTGAACATTCCTTTGGTTGCTCCCCAAAACACTTCGCCCAATACAATTTCAAAGGGTTCTAAAGGCGTCAAGACCATGGTGTTATAGATATTCTGATAAGTCAGTTTAGAATAACTAGAGTAAGTACATTCAAAAAAGGCCACCATCATACTACTTACACACATTAAGGCTGGAAAATAAAAATCAATATAACTAACGCCATTCATGGTGGGAATGTAAGATCCAACCCCGTAACCCAAAGCAACTAAGTAAAGTGTTGGTTCAATCAAAATCCAAAATAAAGAAACGGACCAAGTTTTTTTAAACTGAATAAAATTGCGATTCCAAACAGTCATCGAATTATAAAAATGAAGAAAAAATCGGTCTGTCGTATTTTTCATCATCGAAAATTCGCTTCTTCCCTTAATTCATGACCTGCTAGTTTTAAAAAGACATCACTTAGCGTCGCCTTTCGTAAAGTCATTTTTGTCGTTCTAACTGCGGTTAGCAAAGCATCAGAATTTTGCGTCGATTTAATATAAACATAAATCTGTTCACGAATGATTAAGTAATTGAATCCTAATTCCTTAATTCGGCCAGCGATATAATTGATATCTTGTATGGGACATTCTAGTTCTAGAACTTCTTGGCCAATTTCTTCTTCAATTAAAAAACTGGGTGCGCCCATTGCTAAAATTCTGCCTTTATCCATAATTGCGACTCGGTCACAAATCTGTTCGGCTTCTTCCATGTAATGAGTCGTCAATACGATGCTGCCCATTTCAGATTTAATTTTCTTTAAAAAATCCCAAATCCATAATCGCGCTTGAGGGTCTAATCCAGAGGTCGGTTCATCTAAAAATAAAACTTCTGGATGATTAATCATTCCGCGAGCAATGGCCAATCGTCGGCGCATTCCACCCGATAATATCGGCACGGGCTGTTCAAAATATTCATCAAGACGCATTAGTTTTAAGAGGTCATCAGTGCGGCGTTGAGCAATTTGGGGATCAATTTTATGATAGCGAGAATACAGCAGCAAATTTTCTTTAACATTAAAGTCTTGATCTAAACCGTCATCTTGCGGGATCACTCCAATTTTTGACTTAATTTCGGAAACGTTGGTTTGTACATTCATTCCTAGAATCATCATACTTCCAGAAGTTGGTACACTAGTACAATACATCATTTTCATGGTGGTCGACTTACCAGCACCATTAGGACCTAAGATACCAAAACATTCACCCTTAAAAACGCTAAAAGAAATACCGTCGACGACCTTTTTGTCTTGGAAGGTCTTCGACAGTTCTTTAACTTCAATAACGGTTTTGTTGGTATCCATACTAACAGGTTAATTCAATTTTTGAATCCCCGTCTATAGAAAAAAATCTAATTAATCTCTCTTTTTCGGTCGCTTATGCGGATCTAACTCTTTTAATCGAAGGCGAATAGACTGCGGAGTGACCTCAATCAGTTCTGATTCCTTAATCCATTCCATTGCTTTTTCAAGTGTCATTGGACGTACCGGAATTACACGAATCGCCTCATCAGTGCCAGATGCACGGACATTCGACATTCTTTTAGCTTCGATAATATTAACAACTAGGTCGTTGTCCTTAGCATGTTCGCCAACAATCATTCCTTCGTAAACTTTATCACCGTGATTTACATACATAGTTCCGCGCTCTTGTTTATTCCAAATAGAATAGGCATTCGCTTCGCCAATACGATCCGATACCATTGCTCCATTAATGCGCGAATTGATATCGCCTCGATAATCATCCCAACCATCAAAGTTGGTATTTAATAAACCGGTACCACGAGTATCAGTTAGGAATTCAGATCTATAACCAATCAAACCACGCGCAGGAATTCTAAATTCTAAACGGGTACGACCAGTTCCTTTTTGAACCATGTTGGTCATAACACCTTTTCGCATTCCTAGTTTTTCGGTAACTGCACCAACGAATGGATCTTCGATATCAATAACTGCATGTTCAAAAGGCTCTAACTTACGTCCGCCTTCGGTTTTGATAACAACTTGTGGTTTAGATACAAGCAATTCAAAACCTTCGCGGCGCATTTGTTCGATCAATACACCTAATTGCAATTCGCCTCGGCCAACTACCTTGAAAGCATCTGTCGCATCTGTTTTTTCTACTTTAATCGAAACGTTAAATAGAAGTTCGCGTTCTAGGCGTTCCAAAATTTTACGAGAAGTTACATTTTTACCTTCAAGGCCAGCGAAGGGACCATTATTTACTGAAAAAATCATCCCCACCGTAGGTTCGTCGACCTTAATTCGCGGAAGAATCTGCGGATTGCTTGCTGAAGTAATTGTATCTCCGATTGTGAAATCTTCGATACCCGCGATAATAGCCATGTCCCCGGCACCAATTTCTTGAACGGGAACCTGAGAATTTACGTAGTATTGAAATAAAGCAGAAACTTTAACTTTTTTCTGTGCGTTTTCTTGAACACAAAGAATATCGTCTCCGACTTTCACAGATCCACCACGCATGCGACCTATTGCTAATCGACCTACGTAATCGTTGTAACCAATATTCGAAACCATCAATTGCAACGGAGCATTTTCAACAATTGTTGGAGGCGGAACTAAGTTTACAATGGCATCATAAAGGACCTTCAAATTACCAGTGTTTACTTTGGGATCTAGTGTAGCCATACCTTCGCGGGCAACGGCATAAACAGTATGGAAGTGACACTGTTCATCAGTGGCTTCTAAGTCGATAAATAAATCGAATAATTCATTGTGAACATCTTGAATACGCGCATCCGCACGATCAATTTTATTAATGACGACAATGACCTTGATATTTTGCTCTAAGGCTTTTTTCAATACGAAACGAGTCTGTGGAAGTGGTCCTTCAGAAGCATCACAAAGTAAAATTGCGCCGTCTACCATGTTTAAAACACGTTCAACTTCTCCGCCGAAATCACTATGTCCCGGGGTATCTACGATATTAATTTTAATATCATTGTAAGTGAACGAAGCATTCTTCGCTGCGATCGTAATTCCGCGTTCTTTTTCAAGATCCATCGAGTCCATTAGTCTTTCTTCGACCGCTTGATTTTCACGAAATGTTCCCGCTTGTTTGATCAAATGATCCACTAACGTCGTTTTTCCGTGATCGACGTGAGCGATGATAGCGATGTTTCTAATTTTCTTTGGATCTTGCATTTTCTTTCCTTCTTTTAACCGTGTCCACCCATCAAGAAACCCTCGTTGTCTTGATTGTCTTGTT
>JAYSSX010000272.1:0-5003 GCA_043720315.1 Pseudobdellovibrionaceae bacterium
TGCTGAAAAATCTACCGACAAAAAGGCTGATGAACCTGCGTTCGGAGAATAACTTTTGGAACAAAAAAAGTTATTCCAGCAACTAACTAGTCCCTTAACTTTAGCGGTTATTTTATTGATGGGTATTGGTTTGGTTCAGGTTTATTCATCTAGTTACATTTTGGCGATTGAAAATTATGGAGACGGTCTTTATTTCTTAAAGAAGCAATTTATCTTTTTTATCCTGTCGCTTTTTGTTTTAGTGTTGGCTTCTGAAATTCCCTTATCAATTTTAAAGAAATATTCTTGGTTAATGTGGCTGCTTTCGGGGCTGTTGGTATTATCCACTTTCATTCCAGGTTTGGGGGTAAAGGTGGGCGGCGCCACAAGGTGGCTGAATTTGCCATTTGGTTTTCGCTTTGAACCTGCTGAAATTTTGAAGTTCTCATTTCCTTTATTGGTCGCGACTTTTTTTAATCTCAAAGACACGTGGCTGAATAAAGCGCCTAAATATGTTTTATTTTTGCTAACCATAGTTCCTATGTTTTTGCTTTTAAAGCAGCCTGACTTTGGATCATTCGCTATCATCAGTGCAGTGGGATTTTGTTTGCTATTTGCTTTTGGACTGAAGTGGAAATATATTATTTCGGCGGTTTCCGTTTCCATTCCTGCTTTTTATCTTTTGGTTATGAATGTTCCTTATCGCCGGGCTCGAGTCATGGCCTTTTTAGATCCTTGGGCTGATGCGGATCAGTCAGGTTTCCAAGTTATTCAATCAATGCTTAGTTTCCGCACTGGTGGACTATTTGGTGTCGGGCTAGGGCAAGGGCAGGGAAAATTATTCTTCTTACCTGAGGCGCATACCGACTTTACTTTGGCTGTGCTGGGTGAAGAAATTGGTTTCGTAGGATTTATGGTTATTCTTTTATTTTTTGGCTTTATTGTT
Organism: Pseudobdellovibrionaceae bacterium; assembly: GCA_043720315.1. GTDB lineage: Bacteria > Bdellovibrionota > Bdellovibrionia > Bdellovibrionales > Bdellovibrionaceae > JAYSSX01. Next base: position 926 of record JAYSSX010000272.1, read on the forward strand.
TTACGCGGATTTCAAATCTGCCTAAAACTGGAAGACAAGATGATGAAATGCCTAGTTCTGGGAATGACCTTAACTTTCGCCTTAAGTGTATTTATAAATAGTGGAGTAGTGATGGGGTTACTTCCAACCAAGGGGTTAACGCTTCCGTTCCTAAGTTACGGTGGAAGTTCTTTAGTGGTGTTATCTTTTGTTTTTGGATTAGTTGTTAATATCGAAAGACACGTGGCGAAACATTAGCCGGGTATTTATATTGAAGTTCATTACCTATTATTTATTATAATTCATTTTTATAGTTGTGTTCGGCGCCAGCGCCACGATAGTTTTGATTTGTCTTTTCTTTTTTGATCTTTTTATTAATTTGCATCACCCTTTGTCGATAAGTCGAACGTAGCAACAAAATATAGCCAGCGCAGACGATTAATAAAAGCGCTGAGTATCCGCCGATGGATAAATCATATCTTTTTGAAAAATAGAAACCGATACTGGCAATTGCGATAAAAAAATAGGGTTTATTTTCGTAAATAAAATTTTCCATAGAGTTGCCCTGCCTACTTGAAGTTATAAGCAAGATATCGGCCATTTTTCGAAAGAGTATTAGCTAAATAAGGGGTATTACACCGTTTATCTGTGCACACGCTGTGTACAGTGTCCAAATCAATTACTTGACTGAGACACTTGAGACATCTCATTCTGGAGCAATGAAAAAGGTAATAATTATTGCTGGCGGCGGAACCGGGGGACACATTTACCCAGCCTTGGCCATTGGCGAAGCAATTGGCAAAAAAGACTCTCGGTTTGATATCCATTATGTTGGATCAAAAGATGGTTTGGAATCCAAAATCATTGGTCGCGAGTCCTACCCTTTACATTTTATTAAGGGTGGTAAACTGAATATGTCTGGACGTTGGTTTGATAAAATCAAAACCTTGTTATTAATTCCGGTGGGGTTGCTTCAAAGTAGCTTTCTTATTTTAAAATTAAGGCCAGCTTTTGTTTTAGGAGTGGGTGGTTATGCTTCAGGCCCATTTGTACTGATGGCCGCCCTATTAAGATGTAAAACTGCATTATGGGAACCCAACGCTTATCCGGGCCTGGCCAATCGAATTTTGGCTGGATTTGTAGATCAGTGTTTTGTAGTTTTTGAAAAAGCCAAATCTAAATTGAAAAACGAAAAAGTGATTCAGTGTGGAATGCCGATTCGTAGAGAACCGCCCGTCCTCAGCAAAGATAAGGTCAAAGATCCAAACTACTTTAGAATCCTCCATTTTGGTGGCAGCCAGGGTTCGCGAATTATCGGCAACGTCCTCAATCAAATGGTTTTAAAGTATCCAGAAGTTAAGGAGAAGTTCAAATTTGTTCACCAAACCGGCGCAGTCGATTTCGCTGATTTTAAAAGGAAATATGCTGGATTGGAAGAGTCGGTTGAGGTTGTCGATTTTATCTATGATATGCCTAAATATTATCAATGGGCCGATCTGGTGATTAGCCGTGGCGGAGCCAGTACTTTAACGGAAATTGCCGCCTACTCGTTACCAAGTATTGTTGTGCCACTACCAGCTGCGGATGGACATCAGGAGCACAATGCTTTAGAACTTTCGAATGCTGGTGCTGGTATGATGGTTTTACAAAAAGACTTAAATCCGGATTCGCTGTTTGAAAAGATCAATCAGATTTTTAACGACAAAAACAAACAGGAATCTTTCTCGCGGAATGTCTTAAAATTCTATCAGCCACATTCTTCAGAACGACTTGCCGAAATAATTATCAACGAAGCAAGTCAATCGCTGCGCGGAAAAGCGTAAGCTAGACATAAGGACGGATATGAAAATTTCGCATTCACACTTTCATTTTATCGGAATCGGTGGCATCGGAATGTCGGGTTTAGCTGAACTACTTCACTTTTTGGGAGCCAAAGTTTCAGGAAGTGACTTAGGACAAAATGCGCAAACTGAACATTTACAAAAATTAGGTATCAAGATATTTCAGGGACATGGAAAAGATCAACTTGGTGATGCCTCAGTAGTTGTCTATTCAAGTGCAGTCAAAGAAGACAATCCTGAAATCCAAGAGGCGCGTAAACGCAAAATCCCATTTATTCCACGGGCCGAAGCCCTTGCCGAAATTATGCGGCTAAAAAGGGGATTGGCGATTGCGGGCACTCATGGAAAAACTACAACTACTTCCATGATATCTTCGATTTTTCTATATGCTAAGAAAGATCCTACTATTATGATTGGCGGTCGATTTGAAAGAATTAAGTCGACGGCTTTATTGGGAACGGGCGAATGGATGTTGGCCGAAGCAGATGAAAGTGATGGAAGTTTCCATAAGCTTTCTCCAGAAATTGCAATCATAACAAATATTGATTCGGATCACTTAGATCATTATAAAAGTTTTTCAAATTTACAAAATTCATTCTTGGAATTTGGTTATCGAATTCCCTTTTATGGTCATATGGTCGTTTTTGGGGATGACCCTTTGGTCAAAAAATTGTTTAAGGATTTTGCTAAGCCAATTACTTTTTATGGATTTGGTGAAGATAATGACATAGTTCTCAAAGGGGAGCGCGGAACCTATTCTTTATTCGAAAAAGACTCATCGGGTTTGAAAAAAATGACGGATTTTAAATTGCAGGTTTCCGGAAAACATAATGCTCTGAACGCAACATCAGCAATGATTGCAGCAAATCTAACCGGAATTACTTGGCCAGAAGTTGTTGCCGGAATTCATCAATTCGAAGGCGTTGATCGAAGATTTCAGTTTAAAGGTGAAAGGGGCGGAATCAAAATTTATGATGATTACGGGCATCACCCAACCGAAATTTTAGCGACGATGCAGGCGTTTAAAGAAAAGTTTCCAGCTAATCGTATAGTCGTTTATTTTCAGCCTCATAGATATACCAGAACGCAATCTTGCTGGACCGAATTTACTAAATGCTTTTCAGATGTTGATCAATTGTTTCTGACTGATATTTACGCTGCTGGTGAAATGCCCATCGAAGATGTTACTTCGGAAAAATTAAGTTTAGAAATTAAAGACATTTCATTGCAGTACTTACCAAAGGAAGCCAATTATCACTCAATGGCAGGAAAAATATTTCCGCATTTAAAATCGGGAGATGTTTTTATTACTTTAGGTGCCGGAGACGGCTGGAAATTGGGTATGGAAGTTTTAGAAAGTCTGAATGGTAAAAATTAGCCGCAATGTTTCTTTAAAAGACCTGACATCATGGTTAGTTGGCGGTGAAGTCGACTATTTCTGTTTGCCAAAAACGATTGATGAAATTAAAGAATGCCTTCGGTTTTCTAAAGAAAAATCGATTCCCTATTTTATTTTAGGTGGAGGAAGTAATGTTCTTATTTCAGACGAAAAAATAAATGCTTTGTGTATTTGTCTGAAGGATTTTAATGGAAAGTTAGTTGAAGAAAATAATTCGGAAATAAAGGTCATTTGTGAATCTGGGGTCAGTAAATCCGATTTGCTGAAGGTGTTTTTGAAATCTAAGTCCGCAGCTGCCATGATGATGGCGGGAATTCCTGGTGATGTTGGCGGCGGGGTTGTAATGAACGCCGGAGTTGCGGAAAATTTTCAACCGCGGGAATTTTATGAGTTGGTTCAGTCGATCAAAGTGTTAAAAGAGGATTTAAGTATTCAAGAATATTATTGCGAAGATCTCACGTGGTCCTATCGGCACAGCGAAGGTTGGAAACCGGGGATCATCGTCGAGGTTGTATTAAAGACTTCAAAAAATGATTTGCCCGATATCATGGAAAAAGTACGACAAGCCAATAAAATTCGATTAAGCAAGCAACCTTTGGATAAGCCTAGTTGCGGTTCGGTCTTTCGCAATCCCGAAGGCTATAAGGCCGCACAACTGATTGATCAAAATGGGCTGAAGGGTCTTACGTTTGGGCAGGCGCAGGTGTCCACTAAACATGCGAACTTTATTGTAAACCTGGGGCAGGCCAAAGCGATTGATATCGATCAATTGATTAAACATGTTCAAAAAGTAATCAAAGAAAAGACACAGGTGGAGTTACAGACGGAAGTCGTTCGCATCGGTAATTTTGGCAATCCT
>JAYSSX010000273.1:0-3602 GCA_043720315.1 Pseudobdellovibrionaceae bacterium
ATGACTTTCTTGATGGCAGCTTCAGGGTTTTCTTTATTTGGAGTAGGATCTGCATTTTGGGCTATTGTATTGGGTCTTTTGGTGCGCAAGTTATTTCATTAGATTTTTCGATGGTTCCATTAAAACTATTAATTTTACGAATGCTTAAAAAAGGCGCATAACAGACTCAATTAACAAGGAGTCTTTTATGAAATATGAGAATATAGTAATTATAAGTGGTGGAGTTGTCATAGCTGCAATGATCACTTTTTCAAGCAACGTTTTTGCGGCGAGAACCAGCGACTTTAAGTTGGATTGCAAGGCCTACTATCACGTTTATGATCAGGTTAAATATGTGATCCCAGCGCATCATCGGGTGCCAGATATTTCCGGAGGAGGAATGATTTATGAGATCACTTCTTTGCAGGGAAAAGATTGTACTAAGTTGAAAGAGTATTATGGGATGAACGTAATCTTGAATCAAAAATTGGGTGATGTGAAAGTACCGATGGAGGCCATCGGAGTTCAGCCAGGAAAAGACATTGGTAAAGACTTACAAGTTGAAGTCGAACAAAATTTTTCTTACGTATCTACTTATGAAGAGGAATTGCCATTGTTTCCTTTGGTTCATAATGAATACGTTTATCTTTTAAGTTTTTCTGGTAAAGCCGATGTACAAAAACTTTATGGCGTTCCCGCTTTTGAAAATTTAACGGATAAACAGTTGGAAGTTGTTCAGGACAAGATATTATCCGAGCTGGAATACGGTAAAATCTACGCCGATTCTTACGCTATCGATTCTAAAGAGGGTTTTATGACTCTGCTGACATCACTGCCTTTTAAAGAGGAGGCTTTCCAAAAAGAATACCTACAGGAATTGTTAAATGTGTTTAGGAACGCAGGCAAGTACACTACGCATTTTGTTAGTTTTATTCCTGTCGTGCAGCTGGGGCAGAAAATAAATCAATTAATATCGATTTATGGCGGAGCTAAATGGCAAACCAAACTAGACATTTACAAAAACTATCCCAACTTGTTTCAGGAACAAATCATTGCATGGTCCTTTAATGACGATGGTAAAGCGCCGGTGTTGACCGCTGAGGAAGTGGAACAAGTTTTAGCATTTATTTTATTCGAAATTAAGAAATTGAAACCAATCACTGAAGTTTATGAAGCGCAGGTACTAAAGTCTCAGTTTGAGCAGGCGGCTGAGATGATTGAAAAGTTTTCTGAAGGAAATTATCCAGGAACGGTTCACTTTAACTTAAATGCAAACTCAGTGCGGCTAGTTGAAGAGATTAAACAATTATCCAAAAACTGATTGACTGTGTTTTAACAGCAAATTGGTTTAAACAATTTTTTATTCGGCAAATTGACATTATTTCGAACGTTTACATATTTAAGTTATAGTACCGGTTACTCCGGGCTATAACTTAAGCCCTTGGGTGGACTTATAGTTAATCTCGTAGAACAACCACGGAGGTTGTATGAAGTCTTTACCTGTCTTGCCGATTATCGGTACTGTTATTCTGCCAAATAGCGCAACGCCTTTAAGAATTGGACGGAGCCAAAGTATTGCTGCAGTAGAAAAAGCGCAGAAAAAGGATCAAATGATTTTAACTGTCTTACAAAAGGATGAAAATCGTGAAAATCCCGTTCAAGTTTCCAATTTACATAACATCGGTACCTTATCTAAAATCGAAAAGATTAAAGGCAATGCCAAAGATGGTTATCAAATTTTTGTGCGAGGTATTTCGCGTTTCCGCGTCGATGAGTATTTTGAAAAAGAAGGTATGATTAGCGCCTTAGGTGAAGAATGGGATGATCAGCCTGATGCAGACGCTGATACATTAACAGCTTTGCTTTCCAGCTTAAAGGAAATGGCCAAAAAAATTGTCCAGCTTTTACCGGGAAACACCAAACATATAGATGAAGTGATTGATTCTACCGATGATTTGCCTTTAATGATTTACCTTTGTGCGGCTTACTTAGATGTTGATAAAAATAAAAAACAGGAGATCTTAGAAACTTCCGGACTTAAAAATAAAGTCTTGTTGTTGCTGGATTTAATGCAAAAACAAAAAGATAAATTAGAAGTGCAGTCTGAGATTCAGGGCAAGTTGTCACAGAAGTTGGGTCAGCATCAGCGGGAAATTATTTTACGTGAACAATTAAAAACAATTCGTGAAGAATTGGGAGAAGATCAAGAGCAAAAAAGCAAAGATGATCTTTTTGAAAAAATTGAGAATGCTGGCCTTAGTGAAGAAGCTAAAAAAGTGGCCATGGATGAGTGGAAACGCTTAGAGAGTATTGGAAATCAATCTCCCGAGGCGCACATTATTCGAAACTATTTGGAATTATTAGTGGCTTTGCCTTGGGAAAAATCTTCGGCGAATTCGGAAGTCAATAAACTGGATTTAGATAAGGCCAGAGAAATTTTAGATGATGAGCACTACGGTTTGGATAAAATTAAAAAACGAATTTTACAGCATTTAGCTGTCATGAAGCTGAAAAAATCCAATCGTGGTCAAATTATTCTATTCGTAGGACCTCCAGGGGTGGGTAAAACCAGTTTAGGGCAAAGTATTGCGAAGGCGTTGGGTCGCAAGTTTGTTCGTGGAAGCCTTGGTGGAGTGCGTGATGACGCCGAAATTCGTGGTCATCGCAGAACTTACATTGGCGCTATGCCAGGAAGAATTATCCAAGGGATCAAGCGCGCGGGCGAAAATAATCCCGTGTTTATGTTAGATGAAATTGATAAATTGGGACGAGGGTTTCAGGGAGATCCTGCGGCCGCATTATTAGAAGTATTGGATCCTGAACAAAACGCGACTTTCTTAGATCATTACTTGGATGTACCGTTTGATTTATCGAAAGTGTTTTTCATTGCAACAGCAAACAGTTTAGATACGATTCCTGGACCTTTATTAGATCGTATGGAAGTGATCGATTTAAGTGGTTATACAACTGCAGAAAAACTGCATATTGCAAAAAATCACCTAATTCCTAAACAGTGGGACGAACATGGGGTGACTGCAGATCAGTTGGTCATTACCGATGAGGCTTTGCAAAAAGTGATTAGTTCTTACACTCGGGAAGCCGGTGTACGTGATTTGCAAAGAAAGATCGCCTCCTTATGTCGGGCCATGGCTGAAAAAGTACTAGCTACTGATTCAGTTTTGCCGGTGAAAATTGAAACGGGTGATTTAGAGGAAATTTTTGGTGGCGAACGTCACTTTTCAGAAGTTGCAGAAAGAATAAATCCTCCGGGTGTGGTGACGGGCCTTGCTTGGACACCCCAAGGCGGAGAGATATTGTTTATCGAAGCCAATCAAATGCCTGGAAAAGGTCAGTTGATTTTGACTGGGCAGTTGGGTGACGTGATGAAAGAGTCTACGCAAATTGCTTTAAGTTTGGTGCGGTCAAGATTGGCGCATGTAATTCCTGAGTTTGAATTTCAGACGAAGGACATTCACGTGCACATTCCTGCCGGGGCTATTCCAAAAGACGGGCCTTCTGCCGGAATCACGATGTTAACTACATTGGCCTCTTTGTTAACTAATAGATCGGTGAGTCCGAAGTTAGCAATGACAGGTGAGTTAACGTTGAGAGGAGCGGTGACG
>JAYSSX010000274.1:0-1782 GCA_043720315.1 Pseudobdellovibrionaceae bacterium
GTAAAACAAGACCCAGAATCTTTAAAATTTTATGGAAAAGACTGGACTACTTATTTCGACATTAAAGCCAGCGCAATTCTGTTCCCGCACACCACTGAAGAAGTTCAAACCATCGTTTTAGCCGCCAGAAAAAACCGAGTTGCCTTAGTCCCCTCGGGCGGGCGTACGGGCCTTAGCGGGGCCGCCTGCGCCTTAAACGGCGAAGTAATAGTTTCTTTCGAACAAATGAATCGATTTCTCAATTTTAGTCCTGTTGATCAAACAGTCGAATGCCAGGCCGGCGTAATTACGGAAGAATTGCAAAAATATGCGGCTTCTAAAAATCTTTTTTACCCTGTCGATTTTGCAGCTAGAGGATCTTCCCAAATCGGTGGCAATATCGCCACTAATGCCGGAGGAATTAAAGTCCTTCGTTACGGGCTGACTCGTGATTGGATTGCTGGATTAACCGTAGTCACTGGTACTGGCGAAATCTTAAAATTGAATAATAGCTTGGTCAAAAACGCGACCGGTTATGACTTCCGCCACTTGTTTATTGGCAGTGAAGGAACCTTGGGTTTTGTCACTGAAGCCCAGATTAAATTGGCAAATCCGCCTCCGGCATTAAATGTTTTAGTTGTAGGAACTGATAAGTTAGAAAATGTGATGCAAGTTTTTTCTCACTTCAAGCAAAACTGCACTATGACAGCCTTTGAAATGTTTTCGGAGCTGGCTTTACAAAAGGTCATCGCGAATACCCAACTTCCCCGCCCGTTTGAAACAGTTAGTCCGTTTTACATTTTAGTCGAGTTAGAAAATGCTCACACCGAACAAGAGTCCGCGATTTTAGAATCTTTCGAATTCTTGCTAGAGAATGGTATCGTTTCAGACGGCGCCATGAGCCAGTCGGAAACTCAGGCAAAAAACTTCTGGCGTTTACGTGAAGACATCAGCGAGTCCCTGGCAAAGTTTTCGCCATACAAAAATGATATTTCAGTTACTACACCCAAAGTTCCCGCATTCATGAACGACCTGGATCTGCTATTAAAAACTTCTTATCCAACATGGGATGTCGTTTGGTTTGGTCACATTGGTGATGGCAACTTGCATATTAATATTCTTCGTCCTGAAGGGATGAGCAAAGAAACTTTTGTGACTGAATGCCGGAAGGTGGATCAGTTGATTTTTGCTACAATTAAAAAATATCAGGGAAGCATTTCGGCCGAACACGGAGTTGGTTTAACCAAAAAATCGTTTTTAAATTACACTCGTAGCGAGGCCGAAATTGATTTAATGAAACAGGTCAAAAAAGTTTTTGATCCTGATTTAATCATTAATCCTGGAAAACTATTCTAATTGACCGCATGGCCGCACGGCCATAGATAGATTTAGGCCGCAACCTGCGGTGTAAATTTACATAACAATTCGGGTTTTTATACTTCGAGATAACTTTGAAATCTCCGAGCTTAGTCGATGTGCATCCGCTTGCTCGACGTCCATCAAAAGATAACCAATTTTTTCATCAGTTGATAACGCCTGCGCTTGAATATTTGCACCGGCTTTGGATACAATGCTATTGATTTCACCGAGAACCCCAGGTTCATTTTTATGCACGTTCATGATTCGTTTGGCTTGATTCATGTGAACTAAATCGACATTTGGAAAATTGACTGCGCCCAAAGTAGATCCTGTTTTTAAATATCGGCGAAAACTTTCCGCTACTTCTAAACCAATGGAATACTGAGCTTCCTCGGTACTTCCACCAATATGCGGAGTCAAAATAACATTCGACAGATTTTGCAA